>DASWUO010000515.1:0-2508 GCA_036401615.1 Bacilli bacterium
AGGGGTTTCGTGTCTACCCGACGGGGCAGATGGTCATTGCCTATACTCCGGAGAATACGGCCATTGCTATTGTTAAGATCACCGCATCTATCGCGGAAATCAATTTCCAAGGAGAAGAGGTTACCAAAGTGGAGATGAACCTGGTCCGCAAGTTGAATGAAGAGGAAGCCCGTGTTCAAACCGCGTTGGCGGCTGAAATGTTCTTTGGGCTTTCCAAATGATTGTGCGGTTTGGATATGTAGCTATGTCAACTATGGTGAAGAATGCATCTCCATCACAGACGATGACAGTCACTAATTTCAATAAACTGTCCGACCGTGAAGCTGCACTTCGTAAGCTTGAGAGAATTGGCGCAGAGAACTTGCATAATACGCTGCGTTTATTATTCCATAATCGGGCCTATGATATTCGTTTATATCGTTTCTCATCCAAGTTGATTCCCATCATTGGGCATGAGATGCTAATGGACTGGGATCCCATTCCGTTGCTCGCCAAGGAATTTGCCGCAGTTGGTGATTATGTCAAAGAACACGATATGCGGGTAAGCTTTCACCCAGATCATTTCACCGTGTTGAGCACACCCAAAGCGGATATTTTACAAAAATCTATGGCGGATTTAGATATCCATGTACGTATGCTTGAAGCGATGGGCTTAGATGAGCAAGCCCGCTGCAATGTTCACATAGGCGGATCCTACGGAAACAAAGAGACCTCCATGGAAAGGTTTCTCCTTCAGTTTGAAGGGCTAGAACCCCGGATACGCCGGCGCATTACGCTGGAAAACGATGATAAAACCTTTAATGCTAGTGAAACCCTGAAAGCGTGTGAAAGCCTCAAGGTTCCTATGGTTCTTGATATTCACCACCACTGGGTTAATAATGACGGAGAATCGGCAGCCGATCTATGGCCGAGGATTATGGAAACATGGAAATCAACAGGCCTTCCGCCTAAAATCCATGTGTCCAGCCCCAAAAACGATAAAGAACCGAGAGGCCATGCGGATTATGTCAATCCCGCGGATTTGGTACCGTTTATGCGCTCCATTGCTGCAAATACTCCCAAACTTGATGTGATGATTGAAGCAAAGATGAAGGATGAAGCCTTATTTCACTTGATGAAGGATATGCGTCATGTGGAAGGCGTAACCGTACTGGGACAAGCTGCTGTTAAAGTTCTACCATAACACAGAAAGTGTGGGCTATACATGTCAAATAACGAAAGTAACTCCTACACAGTCGGGAGTAAAAGCTTTACCGCAGTGGCTATTAATACTGCAGCTCTGGCGGGGGAATGGATCAAAAGTAAAGTAGGCGACTATACCAGCCTAAAGAATAAATATTCCCCCCATGATTTAGTTACCGAAGTGGATAAGGGGTCGGAAACGATGATCCGCAATTTGCTGCAAACCCATTTTCCGCGGCATTCTTTTCTGGGAGAAGAAGGGGTGGAGCCGGGCCCTGCAGCTTCGGTATTAGCGTTGGAGAAGGTTAGCCAAGAGGAGTATTTGTGGATTGTAGATCCCATAGACGGCACAACAAATTTTGTCCATGGATTTCCCTTCTTTACGGTTTCCATTGCTCTTGCTTATCAGGGGGAAGTTATTGTCGGTGTAGTCTATGACCCCTCCCATGATGAACTGTTTGTGGCTGAGAAAGGCAAAGGCGCCTATGTGAAAGGAAGAAGAATGAAGGTTTCTGCGGAAGGGAAATTAAACGAAAGTCTTATTGGTACGGGATTTCCGGCCGATCACCTATATGCCCTTCCGCATAATTTAAATGGAATTAACGCTATTGCCCCCAAGGTAAGAAATATACGTGTGGCAGGCTCGGCTGCACTGCACCTTGCTTATGTAGCGGCCGGCCGGTTAAGCGGGTTTTGGGAAATAGGGCTTAATTCTTGGGATATCGCTGCAGGAGCTTTACTGATTACAGAATCGGGCGGCCTCGTAACGGACACGGAGGGAAACCCATATCATTTGGGGGTTCGCAACGTCTTGGCCTCAAACCAACTAATACATCATGAATTGCAGCAAGAATTGGCAGCGGCTAGAGCAACAGGAAATTAATCTGTTATATATACGAGTCAACACGAACCTAGTTCAGAAAGTGACCAATGTGCGGAAGTGTTACCATGACAGTGGTTAGGCCGTTGGAGCTTTGGATATCCAAATGTCCCTCCATCTTGGTAATCATGATGTCACAAAAACTCAGGCCCAATCCTAAGGATTCATCCTTGGTTGTAAAGAACGGAGCAAGAACCAACGAAAGCAAAGCTTCAGGAATGCCGCTGCCATGATCAGTAATGCTAAAAACGATGAACTGATCGGAAATTTCCGTACGAATATGAATAGAGCTATTAGGTTGTGAGGCTTCGAAAGAATTTAAGATGATTTCGTCCAAGACCTTCTGTAAGTAAGCAGCATGTACTAATAGATTCGCTTCCCTGCTGGGATATTCACAAATTAAGGTGAAATTCCGCGCCAAGGCTTCAAGTTGAATTTTAGGAATA
>DASWUO010000516.1:0-5354 GCA_036401615.1 Bacilli bacterium
TGCACTTTTAGAGGCTTCAGGGGAACTGGGATGCTCTATTTGTGGGTTTTTAGGTCTGAAAAGAGGAGAATGTTGTGAATAGCGCCTTACAGATCCACGAAGCCTTGAAATGCCTAAGTTAATTCAGAATAACGCTCTACAGTTCCGCTTGCTAGATTTCCTTAAACATGTCCATAATTTCGTGCCATTCGCTTTCATTACCTATATAATGATTACTAGGAAATCGTTTCTCGACCCAATTCATCATCTCGGGCCTGCTGATGAAGGTATGGGTTTCTTCTCCCCATTGATCGGATATTTCCCGCAAAATGATGGTTTTTCCCTGAACTTCTACAGTCATCATATTCCACTTGTCTTTTTTGTAAATTTGATGTTTTTTGATCATTTCCAGATACACCTCGAGCCCAAGAATTTTCACGAATCACTTTCATTAGGATCATACCTTATTCGTACCTTTAAATCAAATAACACAATCATTCTCAACACCTTAATCTTTGCAAAATTTATTTGTTCAGGAGGCCGTCTATGCTGGATAAAAAACGATTAGCCACGAATGTGGAAGGTGATTTTTTTGTGAACACAGCCTGCATCAATTGTGATACCTGCCGGCAGTTGGCTCCTGATGTATTCACCGAGATAGGCCGCTATTCCGCAGTTACCAAACAACCTCAAGAAGCCAAAGAAGAGCGCGCTGCTTTTCACGCCCTTCTTGCATGCCCTACTGCAGCTATTCAAAGCGCTAAAAAAGAAGGATTACGGGAAGCCATGGCCGATTTCCCCCTCCTGCTCGATGATCAGGTTTATTATTGCGGATACACCTCCGCGAAATCTTATGGAGCCTCCAGTTATTTTATCATCCATCCCGATGGGAACTGGCTTGTGGATTCTCCGCGCTACGTCCCTTCACTTGTGAAGAAATTTGAGGAAATGGGCGGCATCCGTTATATTTTTCTGACCCACCAAGATGATGTTGCCGATGCAGCTCTTTATGCGCTGCACTTTCAATCGGATCGTATTATACATGAGTTGGAGAAGCATGCCCAGCCGGATGCGGAAGTCATCGTCCAAGGTACCGATCCAATAGAATGGCGTCCAGATTTCCGATTCCTCCCCGGACCCGGCCATACACGCGGGCATATGACGCTGCTCTACAGGAACAAATATTTATTTACGGGGGACCACTTGGCCTGGAATCATGAGTCCAATGAACTAGAAGCATGGGAGGATTATTGTTGGTATTCATGGGACGCGCAAGTAAAGTCGATGAAACGGTTGGCAATCGAGAAATTCGAATGGGTTCTTCCAGGCCACGGAGAAAAAGTTCACCTGGATCAACAAACAATGAAGCAGGCCATCGAGCATTTAGTACTTAAATTGGAGTTAGCTTGAAATCGTTATAAATCCACTAAAAATCTTTTGCGTTGCCGAAAATAAGCCCACTGTTTAAAACCTATTTCCTTTAACAGCTTGGAAACCTCTTCCCAGTCATCCCCTACCCTTTTCGGAGTGTGGGCATCCGAGCCAAAAGTAACTTTTACTTGATAAAATAACGCTCTCTCCAAAATCTCGACCGAGGGATACCAGCCTCCGCATGTTTTGGTCTTCCCCGATGTGTTGATCTCAATGGCAACATCGTTTTCACTAATGATTCTAAGTGTTTGCTCCACCGCCTGGGTTTGAATAGCAGAAAAATCAGGAAAGTAACCTTTCATTGCATCGATATGGCCTAAGATGTCAAACATGCCGGATTGGGCAGATTGGTTGATTAAATCATAGTACATTTCTTTTTGGTGAATCTTCTGTTCTTGATTTAAGCCCTCCCATCGTCTTTTGTTAAAGATACTCTTGCCTCCTGAATAATGGGTCGAGCCTATAATGTAATCAAAGGGGTATTGCTTGTATATTTTTCTATAAACCTCAATAAATTCAGGAAAAAAATCAGCTTCTATCCCTAACAACACTTCAATCTTATCCTTATATTTTTTTTTCAGGAGCAGGATCTCATTCACATAATTCGGGAACTCGGATATCGCCATGGCAATTCCAGGTTGGGCATGGTCTGTTTCAGATCCGAAATAAGGGGTGTGATCTGAGATGCCGATGATGCTAAGTCCTTTTGTTATCGCGGCTTCAATATAATCTGTAATACTGCCTTCGGCATGGCCGCACCGGCTGTGATGGGTATGAAAATCAAACTTCATCTGGAATTCTCCTATTCTGAGCTGATAAATTGAGTTTCGGGCATTCCCTTTAAGTCACTTAAAAATTGCTGCATAGCCGAATTCAGGTATCTGCCTGATTTGTAAACTACCCCTACGGGATGGGAAATTTCTAACTCATTGACTTGAATCATCTTTAAGGTTCCTAACCGGAGTTCATTAGCTATGGATAATTTTGAAATAATGGCCACCCCGAGATTAAGCTCAACCATTCGTTTAACTTCCTCACTGCTTGAGAGTTCCATGACGATTTGAGGGTGGATATTAAATTTCTTAAAGATCTCATCCACAAACCGTCTGCCCACTGTATCAGGGGAAAGCATAATAAAAGGGACATTGCGCAAGGTTTCGACGGTTGCATGGTGGAGGCTGCCCATTTCGTGTTTGGGTGAAACAACCAGTTCAAACGTGTCATAGTATAGTACTGAGGTTTCCAGTGAATGATTCTTCTCCTGCAAATAGGCTATGCCAATATCAACAGATCCATTCTCTACACTTGTCATAATTTGCAGGGAAGGCATCGTATGTATAGTTGTATTGATTTGGGGAAACTGATCCTGGAAGTAAGATAACACCCGCGGCAAGATCTGCACGGCTATAGAAGTAGTTGTCCCCAGGACAATATGACCTTGGGGTGTTTGATTCAGATCAGCAAGCTTCTGTTTAAGCTCTTCCATAATGGATAATACCTTCTCGGCATGCTCGAGAAACACTTTGCCGCTGTCCGTAAGGGTTACAGGTTGATTACGGTCTATCAGCATAGTATCAAATTCAGCTTCCAAGCTTTTAATCTGCGCGGAAACTGCAGGCTGGGTCAGATTTAGGACCTCCCCGGCTTTGCGGAAACTCATCGTCTTGGATATTGTTATTAGTGTCTCCAGTTGGTGAGTATTCATCATAAACCTCCTGATATATTTGAAATCGATATAGATATATTTTATCCCTTATAATAAATTTATAAAATAGATTTATCAATTCATTATAAGGGATAAAGATGAATTCAGCAATTTGTTTTGTTTTGTTTGTTCCCATTGCAGTAAATCACCATTTAAGGGTATAATCCGATTAATTAAATTGTGCGCGGGCGGTGAAATGAATGTACGATTATCATCATCTTTCCCATGAAAAACAACAAACCAAGTCTAAAAAAACCTTATGGATCGTGCTAATCCTGACGTTTTTCTTCACTGTGGTGGAAATCGCCGGCGGACTTATATCTAATTCACTGGCGCTCTTATCCGATTCAGCCCATATGATCTCGGATGTGATTGCTTTAGGGTTAAGTATGGCAGCAATTTATTTAGCAAGAAGACCGCCAAATGCACGATATACCTTTGGATACCTGCGGTTTGAAATTATCGCCTCCTTTTTAAATGGGCTTGCCTTAGCCTTCATAGCCCTCGGCATATTTATAGAAGGCATTCGCCGCTTCATCCATCCCGAAGAAATTGAATTGCCAATAATGTTGTCTATTGCTGTAGTGGGTTTCATTGTCAATTTAGTATTGACTATTGTATTAAGCCGCAGTATGAAAGAGGAAGGAAACCTAAACATCCAAAGCGCTTTGTGGCATTTCTTCGGGGATTTGTTAAGCTCAATCGGGGTGATCATCTCCGCTATTATTATTTATTTCACAGGCTTGTTGTTCTTCGATCCATTAATCAGCTTGGTTATAGGCGGGATTATCTTCACCGGCGGAGCCCGTATTACCCGGGAATCTTACATCATTCTTATGGAATCCGTCCCCGACAAGTTCAATCTTGACCAGATTCGCAGTGATCTTGCTGCAGTGGAGGGTGTAGAAGATGTACATGAAATGCATCTCTGGGCAATCTCTTCCGGTCACTATTCCATAACAGCCCATTTATTTGTCAGCGATCATATTCAACCTTTCTGTATTATCTTGGCAGTCAATGAAACCTTGAAACAAAAGTATGGCATTGTACATTCTACAATGCAGTTAGAACACGCGAATATTCACCCGCATGGGGAGTACGGCAAAGAATTTTTGCGGCACAAGGAAGAAGAACGTCTTGATATTGTGAATTCTCAGCAAACTAGTTCATGAATAAGGAGTAATGATTATTAAAACCCAGCCGACAATAACTGGGTTTCTAATATGTTGATGAAAAACGTAAGTAAACAGTAAGCCCAGTTGCTGAAACAAGTGCATATTGATATATGGGCATTTTCAGCACTTATATCAAAAATGTAAAAATGAATTCCTAAGAATAGGTTCAAAAAGGGGCTTATTTTCTGGAATGGACTACGAGATGAATAGATTCTGGTACAATAAGGTAGTTTTTGGCCCTAATATTAAAAAAACAATAATTGCTTAAAGGAATAAAGGCGAAAAAGGCGCTTATTTGTATCATGTCTCTAGAGATTGATTATTAAGGGTTCACGATAGCAAGTTTACTGTATATAACAAATAAACTTTACATCCCCAACCACTTTTTGAACATATGCTTGGTGGTGTCTGTGTTCATTGCTGCTATAGAGGTAGTAAGCGGGATACCCTTCGGACAAGAACGGACGCAGTTTTGCGAATTCCCGCAACCCTCAATGCCGCCATCGTCCATCAAGGTCTCAAGACGTTCGTCTTTGTTCATCTCCCCCGTAGGATGAGCGTTGAACAGCCGTACTTGGGAAATTGCTGCAGGTCCGATAAAGCTCGATTTATCATTGACGTTGGGGCATGCTTCCAAACACACACCACAGGTCATACATTTGGACAATTCATAAGCCCATTGCCTCTTGGATTCGGCCATCCGCGGCCCGGGTCCCAGATCATACGTACCATCGATGGGAATCCATGCCTTTACCCGCTTCAATGCGTTAAACATCCGGTTGCGGTCAGTAACCAGATCACGGATGATCGGGAAAGTGGACATTGGTGCCACACGGATCGGCTGCTCCAGCTTATCAATTAAGGCTGTGCAGGCTTGGCGGGGCTTCCCGTTAATGATCATAGAACAGGCTCCGCAAACTTCTTCTAAACAATTCGACTCCCAACATACCGGTGTAGTTTTCTCGCCAGATGAGTTAGTCGGGTTTCGTTGTATCTCCATAAACGCGCTGATCACATTCATATTAGGACGGTACGGAATTTCAAATTCTTCTGTAAAAGATTTA
>DASWUO010000517.1:0-2846 GCA_036401615.1 Bacilli bacterium
GTGCTGCTTGGTGATCAAGAAAAGTTTAATGACATCGTAGATGTCATTCCGTTGGATTATACTGCCGAGATCCAAGATGCATGGGTAAAGCAAAAAAGGAAAGGATCTGTTTATGCCACCAAGAATGAAAATAATGAACTAATGATCATTTCACCTGTCTGTACTCATCTCGGTTGTAACGTAGCTTTTAGACCCCCTGGGGAAAATTCGGAAACAGACCTTCGTTTTAAATGTCCCTGCCATGGCGGAGAGTTTGATCGAATGGGCAAAAATATTGGTGGGCCGCCACCGCGTCCGCTTGATATTTTTCAACCCGTTGTACGCGAAGGGAAAGTGTATATCAATCTTTTGGCTCCAATAACAAGAAGGTAGATGGTTGTCCTATTGCTTACTATAGGGGCATCTCCTCATTGATTGACACTTACGCGTATTTACACTACAATTTGTAGTAATTAATTTTAAAGTAAGAAATGAGGGAAAGGGTATCATGGACTGGCTATTCCCGGTCGATCAAGTAGCAAATTGGCTTAACAGTTTCGGGATAGGGGCCGTCCTGATTAGCCTGCTGTTAAATATTTTCATTAGTGTATTGGGTGTCCTACCTTCTTTATTTCTTTCAGGGGCCAATGCAGTGGTGTTTGGAATCATTCCCGGTTTTTTTATATCGTTAACAGGTGAAGTATTAGGAGCAGGTCTATCCTTCTGGTTATACCGCTGGGGGTTCGGAAAGCTAAAATATGTGAACCAAAAGAATTGGGCATGGTTACAAAAAATTAATGGAGCAAGCCGTAAGCGGCGCATGGTTATTCTGTTATTAGCACGACTAACCCCCTTGGTCCCCTCGGGTGTTATTACGTTTGCCGCTGCGGTATCCAGCATGCGTTTTTTAGATTTTATATGGATCTCGCTTGCAGGAAAGGCACCTTCCATTGCTATAGAAACCTTGGTGGGGCATGACTTGATTCAAATTAACGATAACTTGCCCCGACTGGTAACCTCGCTGTTGTTCATGGTTCTAATCTACGTTTTATATAAAAAGATAAACAAAAAATCGAATGGGTGAAAGGAAGTTCTTCATGACCAAAAATAAAAAGGGATTTTCTTTAAGTTTGGGATGGATATTCGCTGTAATTATGATTGCATTTATAAGTCTTGTTGTATTAAACATGATAAGTAAATCCAAGGATATGTCAGGGGAAGAATTAAAACCCGGATCGGAAGTTCATCCCCATGTATTCAGCTATGCACCAGACGGTGAAACGGTTTGGCTCGGCACACATTTGGGGGTTTATGAGTATAAGGATAGCAAATGGAAACGAACGTTGTCTCCACTTAGCAAAGATGATGTCATGGGTCTTGAGATCGATCCTTCTGGTTTGGATAAGATATCCGTTTCAGGTCACGGTTATGTGAAACAGTCCCAAAATGGCGGAAAGACGTGGAAATCCATAGAAGAAGGTTTGCCAAACACACCGGATGCCCACCACTTAACTATGGATAACAAAAACCCAAACCATTTATTTACTATGCTTGCACATCAAAGAGACAATTTATATGAGACAAGTGACGGCGGCAATACATGGGTAGTATTAGGCACAATCCAACTGGGCATTATTACCATTGCAGCAGCCCCGGATAATAGCTCTTCTTTATTAGCCGGATCAGAAACCGGATTATTTCGTTATGACTTAATAAATGGCAGCTTGAAGGAGACAAAAATCAGCAATGAGCCAACACTTCAAGTTATCACGTTGGATAATGGGGATGTAATAGCCATGAATGAAGGGGGATTTGTACGATCCTCTGACTTGAAAACATGGACGCCGATAGGAATTGACTTAAACGGGGAAATGCCTTTTGGAATCAAAGCATCGAAGAAAGATCCCAACCGATTGGTCATTATTACCCAAAATTTATCTGTCTATGAGAGCAAAAATGGAGGTTTGGATTGGACTAAATTATAAGTTTGGCTGTGTAGTGGAGAAGAAAAGTTTGGTATGAAAATAAAGAGAGTCTATTCCGCTTTATGCAGAATTGACTCTCTTTATGCCGTTTATTAAACTCCAAAGCCTGTTCGTGCGATAATAACGAGCAAGATAAAAAGAACAAGAATTGCACCTGTACTTGTAAATGCGCCAAAGCCTGCACCTGCGCCACCACGACCAGCTGCGTATGCCATATCGTTTCTCATCTTCCTTATTTTCCATTGTCACTGGGGGTTATATAAAGAAAAATGGCAATAGGAACAATAACGCAATAGCTGCCCAGTCTAAAGTAGTACCGTAGCCATAACCCCCGTAAGTCCCTCCGAATCCATAAGCTGATGTTTTAGCCTTCGATTTCAGATTCTGTAACTGCTTTTTTGCTTTGTTGGGCTGGGTTGCCAAGACGGAAGCCCCTTGGGAGGCCCCGCTAAATTCGATCCCGGCAGCACTGACACCTGCAATCGTTCCAACATAGTGTGTACCATCATGAAGAACGGCGCAAACCGTACTACCTATATATGGCCTGCAAGTCTCGAGAGAAATCGGATAAATTTGATGCATCTGTTCCTGCCTCCTTTCCGAAGTACTCCGTTTATCCTATTCCTACACAGTGTAGTATGAACATGGCAGATGTCATGAATAAATCAATATCAGCAGTTGCCTCTGTACCCTAAGTCGGCAAAAGCATATACTGCCCTAGGAAGGAGAAGGGCTATTAATGGATTATCACGATATCATCGCAGCAGTTGGAGAAGGAGTGGCACATCCGGGAGGATTTCCGGGGACATTGAGATTTTTTGATGATGTTACCATCACCCCGGAAATGCGTGTTTTGGAAGTCGGGTGCGGTACGGGTAGGAC
>DASWUO010000518.1:0-3778 GCA_036401615.1 Bacilli bacterium
AAGCAGGCCAATATCCGGATCCATCAAAAAGCCCCAAATAATCGATATGATAGCGAACGAAGTAATCACCGGCAGAAAGAAGATGGCTTTAAAAAAAGATGTTCCTTTTAAAGGTTCGTTAACCAACAAAGCCAACCCTAAAGAAATCATAATACAAAGCGGGACACTGATCAGTGTAAAATAAACCGTATTATACACAGAGTTCCAGAATCGTTCGTCTGCAAATAAAGCTTGGTAATTATCAAGACCAATAAACGGATGAACGGTATCCATCAAGCTCCAGAAGTGGAAGCTTAACAGGAATGAATCAAGGATAGGCCAGAACACAAACAAGATAAGAGTTACAAAAGAAGGGAGTAGGAATAAAAATGCGGCACGTTCCTGTTTTGTAGTCCATCTTTTTTGAACGTTGGGTAACACCATGAATTCCCCCTTTTATACTATTAATTCATTTTGTCTTGTTGCGAGTAAAAAGAGGCCTGCCTAATCTCAAACATCTTGTTTTAAGTTCCTTGAATTGATAAGGGATTTAGGGGTAGGAACTTAAAGCCAAAACTCGCGGCAAACCTTCTTTTCACTCTCTACAATCCAAAAAGACTTTAACCGAGCAACAGCCTTTATTTTCCTTTCAGAATGGTTTCAAGCTTTGTATTGGCTTCTGCCAAAACAGCGTTGGCATCTTTTTTATTAATCGTCATTTCTTGAATCGCCGGTACGATCACATCATCGTTGATTTTCCCGTACTCTTCAAGTCCTGCCAGATAAAAACGGGCTGTAGGCGCTGCGGCGGAAAACTTAAGTACAAATGGATTCTGGTCAAAATTCTTGTTGTCCAGCATATCGCTTCGGGTTGGAGGAAATCCGGTTTTGAGAGAAAGATATTCTTGTGACTCTTTGCTGTTCCAAAACTCCATGAATTTTAATGCTTCCTCTTTATGTTTGGTATTCTTGCCTACTACGAGCGCAATCATATCAGCCAATGTTACCGGACCGCCAGGACCTGCAGGTACAGGTGCTACATCGTAATTCAAGCCTGCGGCAGTATAACTGGTTGTTGCCCATGGTCCGTTCATTTCCATTGCAGCTTTACCGGCTTCGAACAATTTATCAGCTTCCGGCCCTGTTAATCCTGTTGGGGTAATTCCGTTGGCGATGACCAAGTCAGCCCAATATTTGTAGGCCCCTACGGTTTTCTCATCGTTCATCAAGCCTTTTTTGCCATCATCCGAGATAAAGTTTCCCCCATTGCCCCATACTAAACTCGGCCACATAGGAATCGTTGCATGATCGGCTAAAACTAATCCGTATTGCTTGTCGTTTCCATCTACCTTGGTCGTTTTAATAATAGCATCTTTCCACTCATCCCATGTCTTAGGAGGATTGTTGGCATCCAGACCCGCTGCGGTAAACAGGTCTTTGTTGTAATACATCATGACTGTGGCAAAGTTGGCAGGAGCGCCATAAATTTTGCCGTTATAGGTTAATCCGTTTATAAGTCCATCGGGGAATGCACCTTTCAAATCACCGTCGTATAATTCGTCTACTGGTAAAATCAAGTTGCCTTTGGCGTATCGGGGAATTTGAGCTGAATTAAATCCTACGATATCCGGGCCGCCTGTGGATAAAGAAGTTGGTAATTTACCCAATAGAGTATCCCAAGGCTGAATATCCATCGTTACCGTAATATCGGGAAATTTTTCATTAAATCTTTTTACTAATTCCTCAATAGCCGGACGATCTCCTCCTGTAAACCCATTCCAAAACGTAAGCGTAACTTTCTCACTCTTCTTTAAGCTGCAGCCTGATACCATGATCATTACGGATAACATGAGAATCATGAAGGTAAACCCGCTATTTTTAATTAACAATTTCATTTGTTCTTCCTCCTCGATTTTTTTAGTGACAGACTTAACTTTCCCCTTAAATGATGACAAGAACATAAACTTCACCGCAATAGAATCACCTCCTTAAAAGTCAGTATTTGTCGAATTTAAATCGATTTAAACAATGAATAAAAAAAATTTACTTTTTAAACCCTCCGCAAGATTCACGAATAACCAGTTCTGTAGTTAAGATGGCTTTCTTATTCTCATCCGGTTGGCCATTAAGAACGGCAAGCAGCTTCTCGGCAGCAATAATACCAATCTGTTTCATAGGTTGATGGACCGTTGTTAATGTTGGGTGAAACATGTTAGCCATGTCGATATCATCGAAACCTACCAAGGAAACATCCTCGGGAACCTTGATTCCCTTCTCTTGAAATAACTTCAATGCTCCCAAAGCCATAAGATCGTTCCCGGCAAATAAAGCATCAAATGATCTGCCGCTGTCTATGAGCTCCGCTGCTCCTTTATAACCCTCCTCCATCGAAAAATCTTTCTCGATAATAAGCGTCGGGTTGAATAATACGCTGTGATCCTGCAAAGCTCTTTTATAACCTTCCAAACGATCCTGCCCGGTTTGATGGTCTAAGGGTCCGGAGAAGTGAACAATCTTCCTGCGTCCGAGCTTCAACAAATGCGCAGTTGCCATATAGGCTCCTCCGATATCGTCTCTTTCTACCGTAATCACATCATCATGGAACCATCTGCCAAGGTAAACGACAGGGAAGCCGGACTCGATTAATCGAAGTAAATTTCTGTCCTTGGTGGGGGCCGAGGCGATGATCACACCATCTGCCCTGCGATTTCTAAGCACTTTCTCGTATGCGGCTTCTTCATCTTTCTCCGTGGGATTAGTAGATAACAATAAATTATAATTAAACCGATTTAATACGTCCGTTATGCCATCCAGCAAATGAGAAAAGTACGGATGGGAAAATACGTGGTGCGATGTGTTCGGTATGATTAAAGCTATCGTCTCCGTTTTACGGGATCGCAAGCTTCGGCCAATTTCATTGGGTATATAATTAAGCTTTTCCGCTACCTTTTCTACATTTCTCCGTGTCTTTTCATTCACCCGAAGGTCACCGGACAAAGCAAGGGACACCGTAGCAGAAGATACACCAGCCATGCGGGCTACATCTTTCATCGTTATGATTCCGGCACTCATTGCATATCCCCCTCTTTAAATCGATTTAATACTTTCTTTGTTTAAAATAACACCGCTTTCATCATATGTCAAGAGAAATTTACCAAGATTCGGCTTGACCGGCAGAGGAATAGCACGCATTATTCTTCTGCTGGAGTAGGCGAGGCGGTTGGGGTTGGGGTTGCCGTTGGAGTAGCTTTAGGAGTTGCTGAAGCTGTGGGTGTGGCGGTTGGAGTAACTTTAGGTGTTGCCTTTGCAGTTGCTTTAGGTGTTGCTTTAGGAGTAGCTTTGGGCTTGGACCCGACTTTGGGTGTAGCTGTGGGTGTGGGCGTTGAAGAAGGTGTTGGGCTTGGAGCCATCTTCTTCGGCGTACCGTTTAATCCAATATATTGATCATACGCATCAAAGATCTTGCGGGCAATTGGAGCGGCGCCCCAACCGCCAAAACCTCCTTCCGGTACTACGACAGCAACGGCAAGTACGGGATTCTCTGCAGGAACATAGGCGATAAACACGGCATTTTCCACTCTTCCGCCCGATACCGTTTGTTCAGATGTTCCTGTTTTTGAAGCGACCGTGTAGGGGAAAGCATCAAACCCCTGCTTTCTTACCAGCTTCATTCCACTCTCAATCACTGTCCAATACGTATCAGGCAGCTTAATTTCTTCAATAACTTCCGGGGTGTATCCACTTATCATGGCTCCTTCAAAGGTGGTCATCTTCTCCACGAACTGAGGCTTTAACCTCT
>DASWUO010000519.1:0-3432 GCA_036401615.1 Bacilli bacterium
CCCGTTCAGGAGCCGAAATACCTGTGGTTGTTTCCATGTGGTCAACGGAAACCGTAAAAGCCGTTCCATGGTAGTCTGTATTGTGCGCAACCATCGGCGGAAGGTCCAACTCTTGCGCTCTCTTCTCGGTAATAGGAACACAAACCAACCCTCGGCCTTCGGTGATCATAAAATTAATTACTTCCGGTGTAGCTTTATCCGCTAAAGCAATAAAATCCCCTTCGTTTTCACGGTCTTCGTCATCGACAACAATAATCACTTTTCCGAGGATGAGATCATAAATCGCCTCTTCTATTGCGTCCAACTTCAACGTTTTTTCCATGCTGCCATCCCCCTTTTTTGATTCATGCAAATCCGTGTTCTGCCAAGAATCCCTCGGAAATACGTCCAACTTTATCCCGGGTGCCGGAATGTTCTTTGTAATTCAGCAGATGATCTACATATTTCCCGAGCAAATCTGCCTCAATGTTTATCGAATCCCCCACCTTCTTCGCTTGTAGAACGGTTTGCGCTAAGGTGTGCGGAATAATAGAAACGGAAAACCCGCCTTCACTTACAGTTACAACAGTTAAGCTAATACCATCCAACGTGACAGAACCCCGGGGAATAATATATTTCATAACGCCCGCATCTATAGGCTCAAAACTGTATACAACAGCGTTCTCTTCTTGTTGTATGGATCGAATCGTTCCAGTGGTATCCACATGACCCTGAACATAATGCCCGCCAAATCGCCCGCTTCCGGACATCGCTCTCTCCAAATTGACCTTGCTTCCGCCAGTTAGGTGCTTCAGGCTGGTTTGCCGGAACGTTTCCGGCATCACATCCACAGTAAAGGAGTTAGAGTGATAAGCAATAACTGTGAGACAAACGCCGTTAACAGAAATACTGTCCCCTAAGTGGATATCCTCTAATATCGTCTGGGCTTCAATCGTCAAAACCATGGCTTGCCCCTGCTTGTTCACCTTAGCTATACGTCCAACTTCCTCTATAATTCCAGTAAACATATCATTCATCTCCCCCCGTAAAAGTTGGATACCCTATAAAGCAGACATTATCTCCGAAATGTTCCACCTTGAGCCTTTCTAAACGTATGGCATCCTTCATTTGCGGAATCCCCGGAAAAACGAAGCTTGCAGGAGCGGTTTGCCCGCCAATTAGAATGGGTGCAAAAAACAAATACATTTTATCTACTAGTTTCCCTGAAAGCATAGAACCGTTTAACACGCCTCCCCCCTCCAGCAAAATAGAACCAATTCCGCGATCCCCCAACAGTTTCATGGCAAGATTCAAATCCACTTGAGTTCCGTCCCCGCACGTTAAAACCTCAATGCCGCGGCTCTCTAACCAGTGTCTTTTGTCAATTGATGCTCTTTCTGTAGTTAATACGAGGGTAGTGCTGTGTGTCTCGGAAACTAGCCTGCTGTCTTCGGGAATTCTTAAGTTGGAATCGACTATTAGTCTAAGAGAATCCAGTGATGGAACAGATAGCCTTGTATTAAGCAGAGGATTGTCGGCTATGGCGGTATTGACCCCAATCATAATAGCTTGGTGTTTATGCCGCAAGGTATGGACAAACTCCCTCGATTGTTCATTTGTAATCCATTTGCTGTCCCCGGAAGCCGCAGCGATCTTACCGTCCAGCGTGCTTGCAGTTTTAAGAGAAACGAAGGGAAGTTTAGTTTGGATATATTTGTTGAAGACCTCGTTGAGATCTCTCGCTTCCTGCTGTAAGAGCCCAATCTGAACTTCGATGCCTTGCTCACGCAGTTGACGAATACCGTTCCCGGCAACCAGAGGATTTGGATCTTCAGCAGCTACAACCACTTTCCTGACTTTCTCCGCTATTAGCCGGTCACAACAAGGGGGCGTTTGGCCATAATGGCTGCAGGGCTCCAACGTTACGTAAACCGTGCTGCCTTCGGCTTCGCTGCCTGCCATCTGCAGTGCATGGATTTCCGCATGGGCTGAACCCATTCGCAGGTGGGATCCTAATCCAACAATTCGGCCGTCTTTAACGATAACACATCCAACCACTGGATTAATTCCGGTTTGGCCTTGGGCTTGCCCGGCCATCTGCAGTGCCAAGCGCATATAAGATTCGTCATTTAAGATATTCATAGTTTCACCTCTTCACTACGTTCATGAAATAACTATAGATTTATTACTTGCTTGATATTGTGAAAAAAAGTACAAACATAATTAATGATAAAAGGCGTTTCCTATCGAAATCTATTGTTATATTACCACATTCCCTCGAAAATCCCAATAAAAAAGAATGCTGACGGCGACTACTTTGCTGAAATAAATATAAATCCCATTAACTAGTGTATAGTCCTATTAATTTACCAATGGTATATTGTCTCTACCAACCGGTTGAAATTCCAAACATAAAAGGAGACAACCACAGTGTCATTATCTTTCAGGAAAGTGTATCGATTTCTGGCTTTATTCCTCTCGTTCTGTTTAATTTTTAACCTTTCAGCAGTTTCTATTGGGCAGGCCGCACCTGGGGAATCGCAGCGGATTTCGGAGAAGAAGAATCTGGTTGCTGACATCGGGGAGCTGCCAAATAAGCTTCCAAAGACGAAATTGGAGTTAACAAGCAAGCGGACTAAATATTCGACCCGCTATCTGAATCCGGATGGAAGCTTTACGGAAGAAATTTTTAACGAGCCTATGTTCTATATGGATTCAATGGACAAGAAATGGAAAAAGATCAATAACGATCTCAAACCGAGTGCCACGAAACCCGGCAAACATGAAAATTCCGCCAACGATTTTACTGCATTGTTTAAGGAAGAGGCCGGATCGGGAGATTTGGTGACCGTGGAAAAAGACGGGAAAAGTATCTCGCTTGTTCCGGATAAAGCTAATCAAACAAAAGGTACGGTAAAAGGGAATGAAATCACGTATCCGGGTCTCTTCTCAAACACAGATGTTCGCTATCGTTTGTTGGGCAGCGGAGTGAAGGAAGATCTGATCTTACACCGGTATTCAAATGAAAATACCTTTACCTTCGAATTGAAGCTGAATGGCCTAAAGCCTTTAATTGAAAATGACGGGACCATTTCTTTCAGTGATACAAATGGGAATAAGCTATGGTTTTTTGAAAAACCATATATGACTGATGCGGTCGAGAAATATTCGGATAAAGTAGAATTGACACTTCGCAAAGAAAACGGAAAAACCTATGTGGACGTTGTTGCCGATCAAGCCTTCCTGCAAGATCCGGCTACGCAATATCCCGTAACGATCGATCCGACGATCAACAACTGGGATGTGCAGCGGGATAACTTCGTTGCCAGCTCATTTCCTACCTCGATTTTTTCCAGCAATACGTATATGCATACGGGATATAACAGCTATTTTGGATCCACACGTTCGCTTGTGAAATTTTATCTGCCTAGCCTGCCTAGCGAAAGTAAGATA
>DASWUO010000520.1:0-1618 GCA_036401615.1 Bacilli bacterium
AAACGGATTTGTAGCCACACGCGGATGGCTTGAAACATCGGAGGTTCGTGTCGAGGATATCGCCGTCAAACTTGCGGACCAAGGTGCCAAGACGTTTATCTTCACGGATATCTCACGCGATGGCATGATGGGCGGTCCCAATGTGGATGCGATTGTACAGCTGGCCAAGATTTCTGGCCAAACAGTGATCGCTTCCGGTGGAGTAAGCAATTATGAGGATCTTTCCAACCTCGCGGTACACCGCGAAGAAGGAGTGGGCGGGGCGATCGTCGGCAAAGCCTTATATATTAATAACATTGAATTGACTGCAGCGATAAAGCTGGTGAAGGAGCAGTAGATTTTCGCTAGCGAATCTTTGCTGTAAGAAGGAATAGTCGGGTTAGAGTGGTTAAAAGTAATAAATTCTCAGCTATGAAGTAACTTTAAGCCGGAAAAATCGTGTTAGAGCAGAAGTTTCACTCTCGAGTCTTGTTGAAGCTGGCATAGGAGACAAACACATGTTAACCAAACGAATTATCCCCTGCTTGGATGTGAAAGAGGGGCGGGTAGTCAAAGGTATCAACTTCCTAAACCTGCGGGATGCCGGGGATCCAGTCGAATTGGCGGCCATCTATGACCAAGAAGGTGCAGACGAGTTGGTTTTTCTGGACATTTCAGCTTCCTACGAAGGTCGGGCTACGATGGTGGAAGTTGTGAAGAAGACAGCGGGAGAAATTTCGATACCCTTCACAGTGGGCGGCGGCATCTCCCATGTGGACGACATGAAGCAGCTGCTTAGGGCGGGCGCGGACAAAATCGGGATCAACACTGCCGCCGTTCACAATCCCCAATTGGTTGCTGATGGAGCGCGTATCTTTGGCCGGCAATGCATTGTAGTGGCTATGGATGCCAAGTATAATGAAGTTTGGGGCGAATGGGAAGTTTATACCCATGGGGGGCGAAATGCAACAGGCATTAAGGCTTTAGAATGGGCCCAGAGGGTTGAGTCGCTGGGGGCGGGAGAAATCTTACTGACAAGTATGGACTTCGACGGAACCAAAAACGGCTTCGATCTTCGCTTAACCCGCGCTATATCAGATCTGTTGGGCATTCCCGTCATTGCTTCCGGGGGAGCCGGCAGCAGCTCGCATTTTTATGATGTTTTTGCCGAGGGTCGGGCTGATGCGGCATTGGCCGCTACTATATTTCATTATAAAGAATTAACCATACAAGGGGTCAAGGACGACCTCAGAGGGAAAGGGGTTGAAGTCCGATGACACAAAACCATGAACCAAGTGCGCAGAAAACACCGCTTCCCATGATCGATAAGATCCGATGGGATTTGAACGGGCTCATCCCTGCGGTAGTGCAGGACGCGGTCAGCAAAGATGTATTGATGATGGCGTACATGAACAGGGAATCTTTGGCCATCAGCCTTGAAACGGGGGAGGCCTGGTTTTGGAGCCGGTCCCGCGGGGAACTCTGGCATAAAGGGGCTACGTCCGGCAATACCTTGACGATCAAGTCAATCCAAGTCGATTGCGATCAGGACACATTGCTCCTGCTGGTTGATCCCAAAGGTCCGGCATGCCACACAGGAAAATACAGCTGTTTCTATGAGGATTTATCAGGTCATCCA
>DASWUO010000521.1:0-2696 GCA_036401615.1 Bacilli bacterium
TATGAAACCCGCCAACATCCTCTTCCGGCTTTCAGAAAAGGATATTGACGGAAGGAACCTCTAACTGCTTGCCTCTAAAGATGGAACATACCGTTCTATTCGGGCACCCAAATGTTGAAATAGATGTTCTATCCTATCATACCCTCTATCAATATGATGAATTTGCTCGACCACCGTAGTTCCGGTTGCCGCCAACCCGGCAATGACAAGCGCGGCACCCGCCCTCAAATCCGTAGCCTCCACAGTAGCGCCATAGAGTCTCGGCACACCCCGGATAAAAGCGCAGTTGAAGTCTACCCTGATATCGGCTCCCATGCGGGATAATTCATCTACATGCTTAAATCTGCCTTCGAAAATCGTTTCTTTAATTATACTAAAACCGTCCGCTAAAGAAAGCAACACCATAATTTGTGATTGCAAGTCTGTGGGAAACGCCGGATAAGGTGAAGTGGTAACACGGTCTATAGCTTTAGCGCGAGCCGCACAATTAATATTGATTATATCATCGTAAATTGTAATTTGAACACCTGTGCGCCTTAATACGTGGATAACCGATGTAAGATGGGAGGCACAAACCCGGTGCAAAGTGATATTCCCTTTAGTCACCGCTGCCGCTACCATTAAGGTGCCCGCCACAATTCGGTCAGGAATGACCTTATAGGTGCAAGGGGTCAGCCGGGTCACTCCCTTGATCTTAATGGTATCTGTACCTGCACCTATGATTCTGGCACCCATGGCATTTAAATAATTTTGCAAATCCTGGATTTCCGGTTCTCTTGCTGCGTTGGTTATGATGGTGCTTCCTTCGGCCAGAGCTGCTGCCATCATGATATTCTCCGTGGCACCGACACTTGGAAAATCCAAAGTAATCTCGGCCCCTCTTAATTGTTCAGTGGTACATATAATTGTATCTGCAGATTCTGTGATAGTGACGCCTAAAGCTTGCAGTCCCCTGAGATGCAAATCGATCTTTCTCTCCCCAATCGCGCATCCGCCGGGCTGGTAAATTTGAACCCTGCCGAAGCGTGATAATAGCGGGCCCATTAGAAAAATAGATGATCTCATCTGTCCCATAAGTTCTTCCGGTATGTGGGATGAATGAATGGACGATGTTTCTACGGTTACTGTTTCATTGTGGTGTTCTGTCTTGCAGCCTAGGGCGCGTAATATTTGCAGCATGATATTGATATCCAATAAATTAGGTACATTGTTAATGATGTGAGTCCCATCTACCATAATACTTGCGGCCAGAATGGGCAATGCGGCATTTTTCGCGCCATGAATACATATGGTTCCCGACAGGGGTCTCCCGCCTTCGATAACCAATTTCTCCAATGTATCACCTCCGATTTACCGCTCACCCACCACCATTACTTCACGAATAAGCTGAACCTTGGTAAGTTCATACACCTTCGTTTGAATAAGTTCCATGAGGGTGAGGACGTCTGTAGCTGTCGCTTGACCGGTATTTACAATGAAATTGGCATGCAGTTCCGATACTTCTGCTCCACCGACGCTTACTCCTTTGAGGCCGGCCTGCTCTATTAGTTTGGCGGCATGGAGCTGGTCGGGGTTGCGGAACACACTCCCGGCACAAGCAAGATGTAAAGGCTGTGTCTTGATTCGGCGATCCTTGTAGGAAGCCATGGCCGCGGCAATTTCTTTACGATCGCCATAGGCTAATTCAAAGACAGCTTGTAATACAACGCCGGGGTTGTTCTGGAGCAGGGAATGCCGGTAGGCAAATTGTAAATCTTGTGCCGTTAAGGTTACCAATTCCCCTGTATTCAATATAATTTCAGCTTCTTTAAGAATTCGCGACACATCCGACCCATGGGCGCCTGCATTCATGTAAACGGCTCCTCCCACTGAACCCGGTATCCCTCCTGCAAACTCCAACCCGGTTAAGCCCTGTTTCCCAGCCATGACAGAAAGCTTAATGAAACCATAAGCCGACCCGGCATATACGAGATTGTCTTCAAAGCGCAGGGTTTCCAACCCTTCCCCGAGCTTAATAACTACCCCGCGGATCCCTTTATCGCTGATAAGTAAATTCGAACCTTTGCCAATCATCGTCCAAGGCAGGTTGTGTTCATGTAAAATACCGATCGTCGTGATAAGCTCCTGTTTCCCCCGTGGAACAAGCAGCATATCAGCCGGGCCGCCGATTTTCCAAGTCGTGTACCCGGACAAAGGTTCGTTTAACAAGATGTCACCGATTTGCGCCGCCTGCAGTTGAGGAATAACCAGTTGCATTGAGAGAACCTCCTTCACAGAACTTCTATACATTATTCAAAGAGAGTGGCCGCTCTTCTTTCACAATACTGTATAAGGCTCTCTTTCATAAGTTTACTTATACGTGAAGTAAACTTAGGTTTGGGTGTCCGTCACGGTTATAGGCTATTTTATGTAGTCTTAGCATGTAGTGTGACAAACGCCCTTGCTGAGAATCCATAATACTAAGGCGAATTGCGGTAGAAGGCTTTATTTTTAAAAAAAATAATCATTTGGAGTAACGCGAGATATTCAATAAAATTCCAATGGCTGTAAGCATTAAGGTTAACGAGGATCCCCCCGCGCTGACTAAAGGCAGGGTAATGCCGGTGATGGGCATCATTCCTGTAACCACCCCGATATTAATAATCACCTGTACCCCTATCATGCCCACTATGCCTACGGCAAGCAAGCTTCCGAAG
>DASWUO010000522.1:0-3661 GCA_036401615.1 Bacilli bacterium
ATCCACTTCCGTGTGGATGCATATGTACAAGCTGTTTGCAAGGTCGGCCGCCCTGTCATTCAGTTGCCTAAATAATATATCGGCAGGTCCCGGCTGAGTCATTAGCACTATTATTCTTTTTTTCGAAATATTTTTCCAAGATCTTCTGCAGTCACCGTATTCTGAGAAGCTTCTTTATTCGATTGCTGAATTAACTCATAAATTTCCTTGCGGTAAACATCCACCTGTCTCGGTGCGCTAATGCCCAGTTTAACTGTGTCCCCGGTTATGGATAAAACAACAATCTCAATATCATCGCCAAACATAATGGATTCATTGATTTTACGGGAAAGCACTAACATGGATCTTCCTCCTTAGAGGCGGACTGATTCGTAGAGACTAAGGCGGCTTCCGAAATTAAGTTATGTTTAGTCTGATAGGAAGTGCCGCTCAGGATCACTTGTTTTCCCAATCCTTCTCTTACATTTAACACTACGGGAGCAAGCAAATTTAGAGTGGCCTTGACGATCTCTTCTTTAATCGAGACAATCGACCAAATCATCACATCTTCTTCATTTTGTATTCTTAATTCTTGTTTGACCTCTTCAGAGAGTTGAAATTCATAATTTGGATAGAAGTCAAAAGGGTTTGTGGCAATAAACGAAATATCTCCGTCATCCACGGATTGCATATAGGAAAACGGCAGATCTTCATCTGTTTTAATCATGATAAATTGCGTTAATTTCTCAAATCCCGGAATACCGTTGGGGAATCGAATGATGTCCTCATCTTCTGTTTCAATTTCTCCAAACCGTAAGGTATTCAGCTTCATAAACAGTACACGCTCCTCTTTCTGGGATAACAATAAAAAAAGCTATAGTTAGTTTAACCTACAGCTGCTAAAAAGACTATAATTGCCTATCAATCCGGGGCGGCGTTATTTCAATCTTAGCATGCTGCATGACATAAATATCAAGTTTGCCTCTGTGATAATTAATTTCAGGCCTATTGGGGTGGGTCCTAAGATCTACTCCGCCTTCAATCACATGTATCTCCGCTTTACGTGCAGTATAATAAACATCCACATTATCATAGGAAGCTTCACCCACATATTGAATCTCAGGAAACGTCACGCGAACCTCCGATGCCAGATCAGCAATGACATTTCTTCTTAGATGAATGGCCGCCATGCGGTTGCCGTCTTCCACAATACGGGCAATTCCCCTTAGGGCAATATTCGGCATTTGTGAATAAATCTTCTGCATCGTTTCCAGATGATCCCCTGCTCCCAGGGCATCCCATGCTTTCCTGTAATCTATCTCCATTTCCCCTTGGGGCTGTCTTATATCCAGTGTGGCCGGGGTAGTTTCCATTTCAAAAGCTGCCTTGGGCTGCGTCATATCAAGTTGTCCCATATCCGCATCTATTCCTAGTCTGGCAGGCTGCGTCCGAATTTGTATCTGGATTCTTGATAGATCCGTCAAGGGATTCCTCTCCTTCTAACGCAAATAGTCCAGTAAGCTCGGCTGAATTAATTTCGAGCCTGCGGAAAGGGAAGCTTGATACACATTCTCGCTTATCTTAAGATTCGTGATAACGATGGACATATCGGCGTCCTCTGTCTTGGTTCGCAGTGTTTGCAAATTAAGCCCGATATCCTTCAACCGTGATTCTGCTAACTCAATCCGATTCGACTTGGCCCCGATTTCTGATCTTAAGTTCAGAAATTGATCCATCCTTGAATCAAGAGCAGAAATTACTTGATTCATGCCTGCAGAGTCACCACCGTTTAGTGTAGTTCTCATATCATCAAAGATCTTAAACATGTTATCCGTATCCGTGGCGGCGCCGAACACATTCTGCCCCGGAACATTCACGGCAATCTTCACCCCTGCGCCAATTTCAAACAAGATATCTGCCGTGTCCGTCGACTCATTCTTGGCATTGGCAAGTGTAAAAGGTTTAATATTCGTCAATTGTCCATTAAATACATGTTTTCCGTTAAAATCACTGTTAGCTATATCCACCATCTGTTCATAAAGCTGACTTGTTTCCGATGCTATAGCATCTAAAGCTTCTTGTGAATTGGTTCCATTAGCACCGCTTACCGCTAATTCGCGAAGCCGTTGAATGACTTCGGTCGCCTGACCCAGAGTTGTATCTGTATAATCAAGCCAAGACACGGCCATATCGACATTGGATTGATATTGCTCATTGGAGGACAGCTCACTGCGGTACCGCATGGAATAACTGATGCCTACCGGATCATCCGATGGTTTATTGATTCTGCGTCCCGTGGATAATTGATTCTGCAGGCTATCCATCCTTAACATGTTGTTGTTCAAGTTTCGCAGAAGCTGAATGCTCATCATCCCTTGTGTAATTCTTGTTGACATCCCTTCACCCCTTATGACTGCATGATATAACTATCAAATGAATTTATCTGCCCACGATGCCCATGCCGTTAATGACTCTGTCCAGCATTTCATCAAACGTAGTTAACGAACGGGCGGCTGCATTATAAGCATGCTGGAATTTAATCATGTTGGCCATCTCTTCATCAAGCGAAACCCCGCTCACGGACTGCCTTCTCGACTCTATTTGTTCGACCAGAATCTTCTGGTTTGCTCCCTGGCGTACAGCCTCTTGCGTTTGAACTCCCAGTTGGACGACGATGGAACGCAGAAATTCATCTAACGTCCCGCTGCTGAGGATGACCTGTCCCGTATTGTCCGGATCGAAGTTGTAAGTTGTGGATTTCAGCCCGGCAATCAAGAGTGCCATACTATTATTCCCTTGAACGACCTTCTCGATGTTATCGGCAGGGTCGAGATAGGTTCGCATAGAAGAGGAGATATTCATCACATTACTAACGATGGAAGGGCTTAAACTGAAATTACCGGCAGTAAAAGTGGATGACCCGTCGCTGGTAACAAAGATATCGCCGCCTACTTCAAAGCCCCCGCCCTCCCCAACCACGTATCCCAGATGATGAAGCCCATTGATCCCTTGGACTACAACATCTGTCGGGGCGGTTAAGGTTCTGGCTGTAATCGATCCTGTATAGGTTGTTGTACCAATCACTGTCCCTTCGGGAATGACAGAACCGGCAGGTAAAGTTACGGTCACCTCACCCTCCGCTACAGCTCTGGCCATCGTATCCAATTGGCTGCGGTAGCTGGCAACAAACTGGTCGCGGGAGATGAGCATCCCTGCAACTTCCCCGCTGTTTAAATCGCCGGCCGCATAGCTGGCTTGCAAAGATTCTATCGTCACTGGAGCCCCTGCAGTAAAGCCATTCACCAATTGTACAGAACCCATACTGACGGTATAGCCGTTATCGCCCTCTACAATCGATACATTAATGGCCTTCGACAGATCGTCTATGAGAAGATCCCGCTGGTCACGCAGGTCATTTGCATCATTCCCTAAACCTTCGAGCTTATAAATCTGTTGATTTAAATTCGTGATTTGTTGGGAAGCTGAATTAATATCATTAACCCTGACACCTATATTTTCTGTTAAATCTGCGGATAGATCGGATAATTGCTTGGCAGTATGGTTGAATGCGTCCGTTAAGGCAAGGGCACTTTCCCTGACAACGGCCCGTGCCGTTAGATTCTCAGGAGCTTTGCTTAATTCCTGCCACGAATTCCAGAAGTTTTGGATGACCTGCCTGACT
>DASWUO010000523.1:0-2116 GCA_036401615.1 Bacilli bacterium
ATTGGAAGAAGTTCAAGAAAAGCTTGAAGAGCTGGCTTTAGGGTTGAGAGCAGAAGATTAATATTCGTTGCGCCGGAAGATCTCGTTTCCTTGTGTAACTAGAAGGAGGAAAACATATGCGATACCAAAAATTAGGCCGTGATGCCAGTGCAAGAAAAGCATTGTTCCGCGACTTGGTAACTGATTTATTCATACATGAACGCATTCAAACGACTCAAGCTAAAGCAAAAGAAGTTCGTTCAATCGCCGAGAAGCTAATCACTAAGGCTAAAAAAGGGGATTTGCATTCCCGTCGTCAGGTGGCTGCTTTTGTTCGTCGTGAACAAGTGAATGAAGAGCAGGATGCTATCCAAAAACTTTTCACGGAATTGGCTGTCCGTTACTCAGAGCGTCCAGGCGGATATACCCGAATTCTTAAACTGGGACCGCGCCGTGGAGATTCCGCTCCAATGGTTTACTTGGAACTGGTAGACCGGGCTTAAGGACTTGGATAAGAAAGGGTGGACAGAATCAGCCGATTCCGGGCAAGCCCTTTTTTTTGAAAAGCAGCTCTGGGAGGAACCATGAGAAACCTTTGTATGGTTGTGAGTTACGACGGGACATCCTATCATGGCTTTCAGTCGCAGCCGCAGAAAAACACAATCCAGGATAAAATTGAAGAAGCCCTTGCTTTATTAACGGGAGAGAAGATTCTAATTGTTTCTTCGGGGCGTACGGATGCCAGGGTTCACGCCCGGGCGCAGATCATTAATTTTATAACCGGTTCACCCATTCCTGTCCGCAGCTGGGGTTTAGCCATCAACACGATCTTGCCCCACGACATTGTAGTGCTCCATGTTAAGGAAGTTCCAATGGAATTTCATGCACGCAAGGGGGCAAAAAGCAAAACGTATCGTTATACGATTAACGGCAATCGTTTTGCCGATGTATTTCAAAGGTTTACCCAATTTCACCACCCCACTTATCTGAATGTGGATGAGATGGAGAAGGCGCTCCATTGTTTAATCGGCAAACATGATTTTACATCCTTTTGCTCCAGGAAATCAGTAAAAGAGTCCCATATCAGAACCATCAACGAAGCGAAAATTGTGCGGGAACAGCAGATTGATCCGTTTCAAAACCCTGTGCAGGCTGGCGTTTTTCATATTTATCTTACAGGCAATGGATTTCTATATAATATGGTTCGGATCATTGCGGGTACTTTAATTGAAATCGGTGAAGGTAAAAAAGACGCAAACGAGATGAAGCGTATTCTGGAAGCCGAAGATCGTTCGTATGCCGGACCTACAGCGGATGCACATGGTTTAACTTTGTGGGAAGTTTCGTACTAGTCAACCTGCATACTCGCTTATCATAGGCAAGGGTAAAATTTTTCTTGATTTCAGTGGTAGTTTGTTGTAATATGTAAGTTGTGTTTTCTTTTGCTGCTGCCCACAGCCCCAAGCTAAAGAAAGCCCTAACTATTCGACAATAACACATAGAACTATTAGAGAAATGTTTACGAATAGATAACATTTTTTAATGGATTGAAGGAGGTTTCAATAATGAGTACCACATACATGGCTAAGCCGAACGAAGTTGAACGCAAATGGTATATCATTGATGCAGAAGGCCAAACATTAGGGCGTCTAGCAACTGAAGCGGCAAGTCTTATTCGCGGCAAGCACAAACCCGAATTTACCCCGCATGTAGACACAGGTGATTTTGTCATCATTATCAATGCTGAGAAAGTTGTTCTAACAGGAAATAAATTAAAGAATAAGATGTACTATCGTCATTCCATGTATCAAGGCGGGTTGAAAGCAACCACTGCCCAAGATATGATCAAGAATCACCCTGACCGTGTGCTAGAGCAAGCCATCTATGGCATGATCTCGAAAAGCCGTTTAGGACATGCTATGAGGTTGAAGCTTAAGGTATATGCCGGCAGCGAACATCCGCATCAAGCGCAGCAACCCGTAGTTTGGGAACTTCAAGGATAATTAAAGGGAGGTCAGTTTCATGGCACAAGTACAATACTATGGAACGGGTCGTCGTAAGCATTCGGTAGCACGTGTACGTCTTATACCAGGTGAAGGACGAATCGTTGTAAATAAACGTGAATTAAAAGAGTATT
>DASWUO010000524.1:0-6858 GCA_036401615.1 Bacilli bacterium
GTGGTGTTGTGTCATAATGATCCCCCCTGTTTAAAACTATTTATTATAGAATCGAATCTTAGGGGGCCGCACTAATCCAAATTTTACGAAGCAATAACGATCCGTATAAATGTGATCGACTCCCAGATGCTCATCCGTCCATCCGGGCTTATCCTTGAAACTGTTTGTGCCTACAAAATATAACTCGCCGCTGATATGGTGATGGGGCCCGAGAAGATTACGCAAGCTGGAGAATAACTCGATTTCAATACAGTTTTCCCCTTCCTGCAAGAACGATTGAATTTCTGCCTCGTAAGGACCCCACAAAAACACTTTGGCCGCCCGTCCGTTCACCCGCAGCTTGCTCAATACCGCATCCGGTTTATGGAAAGAAAACATCACTTTACGATTTAGATTCGTCTTATCGAGCACGATCGTTTGGCTTAGATTGATGCTGCCGGCAAAAAAGGGATAGCCTTGAACAACCAAATCACAAGTTTTCACCGTTTCAATACTCTCCGCCAGAGTAAAGGAACCTTCCTGAAAGAGAGCCTTTCGCTCTCCTTCCGTATAGGGCTGATCGGAGAACACAGCGAAATTGCCAACGACATAGATGCTTTCGATTTCACAATCGAAGGTTAACCGGTTTCGTTCCGTCGCGTTCGTTTTCGCTCTTTCGATATGCGCCAGTTTTTCCGCGGAGTTGGTGAATCTTCTTTTCAGCCCAATGGCATTGCTTCCCCTTAACAAAGCTCCGGCAATATTTACTTTCTTAAAGGATACATCCCTCCACCATCCAATCTCCCGATATGGAATCATTTGTCCGTTGATGCGAATCTCAAATTGTTCGGGCTGCTCCAGAACAAGATACATTTCTCTTTCCCTACCCGTATCTAAACTGACCTGCAGGGTAAATTCAAGCTCAATTTCAAACGCTCCGATCATCTGCAATAGCTTCTCCTGCAGCAGTATGACGGGTTCCGGCCCCGACCATTCCCCATCCGCTATTCTTAGCCTGCACAGGTCCAATGTAATGGAATTGAGATCTTCCCTTTCAACGCGCCATGTATCAGCCAAGATGAGTTCATCTGCCGGGACCGGGACCATTTCTACTCTACGATACACCAGTTCCGCCTCCGCCATATCTCCGTTCTCTCCCAGCCGCCCCAGTTTTCCTTCCATGGGAGTCACCCTGAACATGTAGGACTGCACTGGCTCGAAATTTACCTTGAACGATAAACCGCCTGTCCCGATTTCAGCTCTTGCCTGCCGCAATTCCCCTGTCCCCAAATCGATTTGTTCGATAAATCCCGGTTGAGCAATGAAGATCTCTGCCTCCACCGCCTTTTCCTGACCCAGATTGACTAGATAAAACAAGGAGGCGCCTTCCAATTCATTGTGCTGATAGTAGACGGTTTCCGCATCTTTCCCCTGTTCGGTAATCGAAATGGCAGGCTTGAAATGGGCCAAGAGGTGTTCTTTGATCTGATCCCGATTAAACTCTGCAACACGTATGCGCATTTTCAGCTGCTGCAATCTCTCGTCTTTCATACCATCCACAAGGATCGGGAACGGTTCGAAAGCAATCACCTTGCCGCCATGCTGCAAAAATTGCTCAAGTAAACGCACAGTGGCATCGGCCAAAGTCAGGGCAGGAGGAATCATGACCATACGATAAGCAGCCTGTCCCACTTGAATCCGTCCGTCTTCTATCCGCCCGTACTTTTCCAATATCGCTTCGCATCCATAATCGTGGGCAAAATGAGCTTGGCAGAGCATTTCACTCAACATGGAGAATTGGTCATTATATGATTCAATCCGCTCGTTGTGGACGCTGTTGTACGTGATCCAGCCGGTTCGAATCGGATGAATGAGCAGGATGTCAGCGATATGTGTACCCTCGGAGAGCAGCATGCCCAATCTGGCAAAATAATCGTTAAATTGTCTATACTCGTCCCACCACGGTTGCTGGTAATACAAGGACGGAGGATAATCCCGCTTGCGCAGCCCCCTTAGACTGTAACTTTCCAGATGTTGGCACATCAAGTTAATCCCATGCACGTACTGCCATTCCGCAATCCGTTTCAGTTCTTCAAAGGAAACGTTCCAACCCGCACAGCCGAACGTTTCACTGATCACCTGTTTTTTTCCCAATTGATGCGCCACGGAACTTACCTGCTTCGGGATGATCGGATTGTCAATTTTTCTTCCAAGCCAATCGATACCCGGCAGCTGCATATATTCGTAGAAAGCCATCGCATCGCCTACGGTCCCAAGCTGCGACGATAAACTGTTCTCCCCCATCACATGGCCGGTCAGTTGGCAATTGTGCTCCTCACACCACTGTCCAATCTGTTTTCCAAACGAGTTCACATACAAATTTGTAACCGTTTTCCAATAATCATAGCGTATTTTCTCATAACCGTTTGTCTCATAATATAAAGCAGGGAGAACTTCAAGAAGGCCATACCCGCTGCCCTGTTGAAAAGCTTCTTCAAGAATATAAGACCAGGGGATCTTCCTCCTGCTGTATTGCGGTTCGTCGGTAAATATCCCCTTCAGTCCTTGGCCGAAATGTTCTTGAAATTCCTTATAATAACGTTCATAAGTCGACTCAATAAAAGCTCTTACGACCTTCGCATCAAGAATATCGATATAGTAAGGGTCAACCGCATAATAAATGTGCAACATCATACTGTCCGAATCCGGAGTTGAGATCCTGCGATAGCTATTTCCTTCTTTACGGTATATGGCAACCGTCCGTTCTGTCATTTCACACGTTTCTTGCGTTGCGTGTTCAAATACAAGCCATTTCTGCTGATATTCTACTCCCATTGCCGGTATGATCCCATCGGCGAATCCGCTGGGCCAACCGTTTTCATCATAACACCAGGAGCCCATCCCTCTTGCATCACCCTCGTCGATGCAGGCCTGAATGCACTTCATCCATTCTTCCTGCAGGTAAGGTGTCTCAAGTCCCCCTCTGGCATGCATGAAGTAGCCTCCCAGGCCGGCTTTATCCATTTCCGCAATTTGACGCTTCAATTCCTCCGGCTCAAGCCTATCGTTCCATGACCAAAACGGAATAGCTCTATATTTTTTCGGAGGATTCACCATCTTTTCATATATGCTCAACGTTTACACCTTCGTTCACATTTTGATAGACTATATCTCTATAGTAACAAGTAGGCAAACGCTTCGTTTTCATTATCTTCGGCAGTTTTTTCATTATTTTTGGATATTCAAATTTTTAAATTGATAATCATGCCCGGAAGAAAGCAGGAAACGAAAGGATCCTGTCCTTTTTCTGTATTCGAAGGAAACCCGCTTTCCCGCTGTAGTATCCATGATGACTATTGATTTCGGGTCCCATTCCTTGTTCTCGTTCAAGATCGTTGTCTTCGTCATTCCGTCAGTAAACGTATAAGTATATTCGGAACCTCTATCGGCAATAGGATATACTTCTGCATAAAACTGATGATCGTTCGGATCTTGAAATACGACTACTCCTTTGCCGCCGATAAATATCGGTATTTTTTCTTTAGGAAGCGGATAATCCTTCAATGTAACCGGCCCATGGAATACTTCCCCTGTCTCATAATCGATCCATTTTCCTGCAGGCAGGTAAACATCCCTTGATTCAGCCGTATCGAAATCATTGCCAAATACGGGAACAGCCAACATGGAGGGTCCGAGCATCCACTCATATTGTCTTGTATTCCTATTAATAAGCCCATACGTTTCAGGGTCATCGGCATAGGCAATATGAAGCGGAGTCATCGTATAAGGATAGCCTGAATGATAACTGTCCAGAACAGCACTGTAAATATAAGGAGCATATTGGTTATGCCAGTCTGCTGCTTTTTTCACGATTCGTTCATATTCCGGATTGTTCATTTCCCAAGGCCTTCGTCCCATAGCCATCGCCGGGGTCACCGCATTAAACATGGCATTTCTGACAAAATAATTTTGGTAGCTTGGCAGAGCCGGATCCGTTTTCGGTGTTCCGCCGGTAATGTCCGGATACAGGTTGGAAGCCCCGCTTGCCGCAATATTCAACAAATTCATCGGCATCCGATCCTGGTCAAAGTGGAATCCTTCCCCCTTGCCATAGTACGTATCGTTAATACGGATCAGATCGCCAGGAACGGAATAAGCCGAATTGCGAACAATGATATAATAATCCCCGTCCATAAACATTTCGTTAAACTTGTTCCAATTCCCATCTGCATAGTGCTTCGTATAGATCATCGCATCTTCTTTGAAGCCTTGAGCTTCCCACATGTCCGCATTCGATTTGAACCATGCCAGGGCTTTGCGATTGCTGCCGTCCAATACATAAACAGTTCCCGCAGGAAATTCTGCATTTGTGATTTTCACAAGACTTCCATTCGGATTTTTTAACAGAAAATCTTGTTCCAATGCATCCATTATATAAGGCCCATTATTCACATTATCATAATATCCGCCGCCAGATTCCGGGGCTTTAAAATGGTTGCGGATACCCAGAATCAGCTTCATGTCTTTTTCCGCGAAAAATTTCTTAATCTTGATAACATCAGGAAATCTGGGGTTAGGCAGACCGTCGGTTCTTCCTTCCTCATAGGTATCGTCCCATATATTGAAGCTGGTCGTTGTTCCTTGATAAGGACTTTTTCTGTCCCCTTTCCAAAAACCGGAACCGATGACTCCCCAAGCGAACTCATATCCTCTGTCCTCATATTGTTGGATCGCTTCCTGAACAGCTGATTGGTAGGCTTCCCAGCCAAGGGAACCATAAGCTTCCCAACCGAGACGGAACATCTCGTATTTCGGTTTTATGTCCTTATACCCTTCCGCTTCTCTAACTGCCTTATAATTCCGGTAAATCAACTGCATATCCCCGATAAAATAATAAAGCTTGTCCACTTTAACCACGTTTGCCGCCCCGAGCTTATTCTCATCCTCAGTGAACGCCACCCTTTTCGAACCCTCTTCGAATAGAACTTGAGCAAATCCCCGCGCTGGGAAAATGGTAAAGTTCGAGATAAAACGCATATTTGTTCCTTGATTGACCATGTCGCTGCGTACAATACCAAAAATATTGGCACAATCCCTGGCCGGTACGTCTAATTTTCCTCTTGCCGGAGCGTCTTCAGTAAGAACGGTATTCACATGAGAACCGTAATCCCCTAATCCATATACCGGATTTAACGGTGCCGTTCTTGCATCAATGATATATTTCCCCGGAGTTCTGGGGATGATTTGAACTTTGGCATAATGCGGAAGCGGGGTAATGTATAAGTCTGCCTCATATCCTTGCGAATTTGTGACCAACAGATAAACCTTCATAGCGTCGCAAGAAATCAACTTCGTTGTTTCCGCATCATAAAGAATTGCACCATCCGGCTCCGTAAATCGGATTCCGGATGCAGCATGAGCATCGGCAATGATTTCTCCGCCAGGCTTCTGAAAACCATATTTAAACCCGGACTTAATAATGAACATTCGATAATTTGCGCTTTGTACAATAATTTGTTCGCCATCTTCTATTACATCATCTATCTTCATATCAAACACCTCGAATGTTATCAGCGGGCTGAATATTTTTGCGGAGATTTCCCGGTAATTTTCTTGAACACGGTACAGAAATAGGCCTCGTTCATAATACCCACGGCTTCCGCTAATTCTGCATTACTGTAATGATTAGTTTGCAGCATTTGTATAGCCCTTTCAATGCGTTTGCGGTTCACATAATCGGTGAAGCCTTCCTTTACTTCCTTCTTAAACAATTCGCTGAAATAAGACGGATTCATATTGACGTGTTCAGCCACCTGATGCAAGGCCAACCGATCCGTTAGATATGATTCGATATATTGCTTAGCCCTTATAATTTCCAAACGCTCGTTAGAATGACTCATTTGCAGCCTTGATTCATTCCATTTCTCCCCGATGATTTTCATTAATTGTTCGCAGTGGGTAACATGAGAAATCGTATCCAACGGGATCGTAGTCTGTAAACCTTTCCAAGCGGAAGCCTTACGATCTATTTGCACAAAAAACTGTTTGATCATGGCGATTAAATTTACAGGCGATACCTTCTTCTTATTCACAAGGTCTTTTAATTTCCTTAAACCCTGCAGCCCTTGTTCGTCTGCGGGAGAAAGATATTCCAGCATCTCTTTCAGATGAGCTTCCACTTCTGCTGCCGCCGCTTCTTCATAACCCAGTTTGCGAAGGGGAGTAATAATGCTGCCATAGCCAAGATAAAAGGAATCCATCAGCGCATTTGCAGCTTCTTCATAAGCCGTTGCAATCGAATCCCAACCATGTAACGGTTTGCTGTATCCTATAGAAATAGACAGATCCAGATACTTTTTAATATTTGCATAAATGCTTTGTCCGATTTCATAAGCTTTATTTTCAATTTGAATTGCGCTATTTAAGTTAGGCCATGAAATGAAGCCAACGAACCGATCCGATCCGATTTCGCAAGCAAAAGCGCCGCTTGCATTACGAATCAGTTCCTCAATAATGTTTAACATCCCATACTTCAACGTTTTTTGATCGCCGCTTCCGTAATCGTTTTGAAATTGCCCGTACCCATCCAACCTAACAACGAAACTACTGTAATCCTTGAACTGAAAATCTATCATCAGCTCCTTGCTGCGCTGCTTCAAAACCCTTGAATTCATCCCGCCATATAATAATTCTTCCATCACCTGTTTGCGTAAGCGTTGGATATTTCCTTGTACCGTAACTTGAAGATGATGAAATTTCAGATCCTTCTCCTCATCACGCAGCAGGGCGGCTCCGGCCTTTTCCAGGACAGCGGCCAAATCGGACTCCCGCAAGGGAACTTTGACCAAATAATCAAGCACATTCATCGCCATCGCTTGT
>DASWUO010000525.1:0-5195 GCA_036401615.1 Bacilli bacterium
AAAATGCCGTTTATGAATGACCCCTTTATTGGTTAAAGGCAGCTCGTGTTTAGCAATGTAAACAAGCAATTGAAATAGATCCAGCAGTAAACCTCGGCGGAATCGGTGACTCACCTCAACTTTCGTTTCCGGTGTATCCAAAAACAAGTTGCCCAAGACAACGCTTTGCCACAAAGGGAAATGCTCCAACGGCAATTGATGGATGAAATCCCCCCGTTTCTTCCTCATGGTTCTTATGATTTTTTTTTGCCGAAGCTGCAGCAGCCCAACCATAACTTCTGCGCCGCTTAATGTATTTAGTGGACACTTTTCCAATTGAGCTTGATTAAACGGTTCACAAGCTATATTTTTCAATAAAATCATGAAGGTTTTTTTCCCAAGATGGTTTAATTGGCTATAAATTAATTTGAATGCTTCGGGCTGACGGTCAATGGTTTCACAGATCATCATGAAGGCAGCAACTCCCTGCGCAATTCCGGCTCTGCCTCTTTTATCAGATAACGATATCCTTGCTCAATTAAAAACAGCTGTCGGTTCAACGAAAACTCCTGTTCCTTGGTATCCTTGCTCACAATAGAATAAAAAAATGCTTGGTTGACTTCTTCCTTTGGTCTCAGAATGCGTCCCATCCTTTGGGCCTCTTCCTGTCGAGAGCCAAAGCTCCCTGAGACTTGAATTGCTACGCTGGCATCCGGCAGATCAATAGCAAAATTAGCTACTTTGGAAACAATCAGCAAAGTCAACTCTCCTTTTTTGAATTGTCTATACAATCTTTCTCTTTCCTTATGAGGCGTTTCGCCGCTGATCATGGGGGCATCCAACAAAAGGGCGATCTGCTTCAGTTGGTCAAGATATTGTCCGATAATAAGGGTAGGCTCTCCGTTATGAGCCCGGATTAAGCCGCTGATCACGCTGAGTTTCCCTTTATTTTCACCCGCGATGCGGTGCTTTTGCTTCAATTCCGCTTGGGCATAAACAACTCTGGCCTGTTCATCCAGCGGAACCCGGATTTCCGTACATTGGACTTTGGCGATCCAACCTTGCTCTTCGAGATCTTTCCACGGGATATCAAACCGTTTCGGACCAATCAAGGAAAACACATCCTCCTGCCGGCCGTCTTCCCTTATTAAAGTAGCAGTCAGTCCAAGACGTCTGGTAGCCTGGATATCCGCCGTTACCCGGAACACCGGTGCCGGCAGCAGATGGACTTCATCATAGATAATCAAGCCCCAATCCCGTTCATTAAATAATCTCATGTGGGTAAAATCGGAATCCTTCGTCTTTCTGTAGGTCAAGATCTGGTAAGTAGCTACTGTAACAGGACGGACATCTTTGCTTGTTCCATTATATTCGCCAATTTGATCTTCCGTTAAATGGGTTTTCTCCAGGATTTCTTGTTTCCATTGCTTCACCGACATGACGTTTGTGGTTAATATTAATGTAGCACAACCTAATCTGGCCATAATGCCAATCCCTATAACGGTTTTTCCCGAACCGCACGGCAGCACCAGAATCCCGTTTCCGCCATAAATCGTTCCCCGCTGATAAAATGATTCTACAGCCCTAAGTTGATAATCCCTAAATTCAAAAAATGCTCCCGAAGGGGTGACATTCCTTATTTCCACAGGTAAAAACTCGCCCTGATGATATCCTGCCAAATCTTCTACAGGGTAGCCGATATGAATCAATTCTTGCTTGATCCTGCCCCGATGCTCTGAGCGGATTTCTATGGTTTGTCCGTCAATAATTTGAGAAACCAGACCCAACACCGAGTCATGGGAAAGTAACTCTTGCAGGATTTGCGGCTGTTGGACTGTAATCTTCAGTTGGCCGCCCCAAGGCTCCATTCGAATAAACCCATACCGGTTCATAAATAGTCTAACGTCATTTTTAATGTTATGCGGCAGGTTATATTTCCCGAATTTCTCCAGGAAGCTGATAATTTCTTCTGCTTTGATTCCTATGGACGCGGCATTCCACAAGGATATTGGAGAAATCCGATAAGTGTGTAAGTACTGGGGGCTCTTTATTAAGTCTGCAAATTGCCCGAGATATTTCTTGATTTCCGCCGTGTCGTCGTGCTGAGTTTCTAATAATACCGTGAAATCACCTTGTATAATAAGGGGTTGGCCTGATTCGAAACCCATTTTTCTTGCCTCCGGTCAAATACAGTTTCTTTATAAGAGCTTACTTGTTATTTTTCCCCAAAAAAAACAAGGCTATCCCTACTCACTTTGGGAAAGCCTCCTGTTTTGTTGTTTAGCTGATCTTTATTAAATTTTACTGTAAAGAATTTTGTTGTTCAGCCGGTGTTGGCTCCGATATTTGACTTAAGGCTTCCCCGGCTTCATTCTCGTAATTTTTATGAATGGCCAAGTCTCCTAAAGCAACTACCCCCAACAACTCACCGTTTTCTACAACAGGAAGACGGCGAATTTGCCCATTGGCCATAATTCTAGCCGCTTCTTCAATGGTAGTATCAGGAGAAATGCTTCTTATTTCTTTACTGATGACGCCACTAACCGTAGATGATTCCGTACGTCCTTCTGCAATACCCCGAACAACCAGATCGCGGTCTGTTACTACACCGATTAAGTTTCTTCCTTCGACAACAGGAATAAACCCGATATCGTGATCTCTCATTTTCACAGAAACCTCATAAAACGTATCATTTTGCGAAACTGTAACACAGTCAGTAGTCATTAATTCTTTTACGGTCTTCACATAAATCCCTCCTTCTATTAGAATAGATTTCCCAAAAACCAACGTTCCATACATCGACTTTCAAGCATTCATCTCCCTGTTTATATTATTAAACCTCGAAGGCCCAACTGAATCACTTCATCTGTTATTCTGATAATCCAGCGTCATGTTAATAAGCAGTTTCGCCGAATTCAACATGCTTCTCTCATCCAGATCAAATTTAGGATGGTGATGGGGATAGATGAAGCCTTCCTGCTCATTTCCTGCTCCGACTAACATAAAGCAACCCTTAATTTGCTGCAGATAATATCCATAATCCTCACCGACCATTAAATGTGGCGATTTCTTGACATGTTCGATACCAAAAAGAACCGGATTGACGGTAAAGAACCTTTCCGCTTCCTCCGGGTGGTTAACGACCGAAGGGTAGCCGGATTTATATTCCAAGGTATATTCAGCTCCGAACATGGAGCAGGTTTGTGCTGTTATTTGTCTTAACCGCTCTTCTAACAGAACTCTAATTTGTGCATTAAAGCTTCGTACTGTACCTTTAATTAAACATCTCTCGGCTATTACATTAAAGCTCCCGCCGGCTTGCACAGTTCCAACGGAGATGACGCAAGGTTCTATGGGATTTATGCTGCGGCTTACTATGGATTGCAGATTTACAACAAGGTGGGAACCGACTACTATGCTGTCAATCGTATTATGCGGGAGGCCGCCATGTCCTCCCTTTCCATGAATTTCTACAGTAAAGTCATCCACTGCCGCCATAATGGGCCCGGTTGCGCAATAAACTTCGCCAATAGGAAAAGGTGTCCATAAATGCACACCGTAAATGACATCAACCCCCTGCAGCACACCTGCTTCAATCATACTCTTTGCCCCGCCCGGGCTGATTTCTTCTCCGTGTTGAAAGATAAACAGGACATTTCCTGATATTTGAGTTCGCTGTTTGCTTAGTATCTTCGCAACAGCAAGCAGCGTCGCTGTATGGGCATCATGTCCGCAGGCATGCATAACCCCTGTGACCTTGGAAGTATATGGGCAATTCTTCTCATCTTGAATAGGCAAGGCATCCATATCGGCACGCAAAGCAACGGTGGGACCGGGATTTCCGCCTTGTAACAAGGCAGTCAACCCATGGCCGCCGACTTTCTCGGTTACTTCCAAACCCCACGAATTCAACTGCCCGGCAATAAACTTGGCGGTGTTGATCTCATGGAAGGATAGCTCAGGATTTTGGTGGAGATGTCTTCGCCATGCAACCATCTCGGCAAACATCTGGTCAAGTTGCTTCTCATAATCAAAGTTCAAAGCTAAAACCCCCGCCCTAACAACTTAATCATCTTATTTTATAAGAAAAACTTCTATCGAAGTACTTCCAAGATGTGCGACCGCGTTATTAATGTAGTTTTTCTTGCAATATTAGAAATGAACCTCCGGTTTACTTTCTAATATTAACAGAGAATCAATTATTGTCATAATATGTTCTTTTTCTTTAGCTTGCACTGGGTGTATAAACATACTATCATAAATAGAGAATACCTTAAGCATGTTATCAAGGAGGAGTTTTTTGTGATCATTGAGAACACCGGGTTGAAAGGTTTACAGAACGATCTTGCCCATCTGGACGAAGTCACTGCTAATCTGGGATTTGTAAGATGGCAGTGGGAATATTACCGGGCTACATATGACTTTAAATATGAGGATTTAGCCAATCAGGCTGAATACTTTCTGCGGGTAAATGCCAGAGTGGTTGAGGGCAAGCTCGAGTCTCCGCATGCTTTATTGGTTCTAGAGGATGCTTATATCGGCAGAGCCACTTTCCCTCATGGTTTAGACTATGAATCTCCGATTCCTGAGCCTATTCTCAGCGCATCGAAACAAAAATTATCCGAGCTTCAAAAGCAGCTGAGCTAAAATTGAAATCTCTACAAACGGCCCAAAGGGGTACACCTGACTTTTTCCTGTTAATCCTAATCCTTATTTTAGTAGGCTTTGGATTGGTCATGGTTTTTAGCGCAAGCTACAGTTACTTTCCAGATCGACCCTTCTATTTCACACAAAGACAAATCATGTGGATCACTTTAGGAACTATCGGCATGTTGTTCTTTATGAACACCAACTACTTAAAGTTAAATAAGTGGTTTGTTCCTTATTTTATCGTTGTAGTTATCATGCTGATCCTTGTACTTCTTATCGGCAAAGAATATAACGGTGCGCGAAGCTGGTTTGGGATCGGATCCTTCGGGGGGCAGCCTTCCGAGTTTGCCAAACTCGGCATCATCTTGTACTTGGCCACGTTAATCAGTAAGAAAGGCGAGAAATTTCTTGATTTTCAGAAGGGACTCCTCCCCGTATTATTGATTACAGGTTTTGTAGCAGGACTGATTATGCTTCAACCGGACTTGGGTTCAACGCTGATTTTTCTAATTTGTGCCCTGATTGTAATTATTGTAGGCTGGGCCAATTTGAAGCATTTGTTTGTT
>DASWUO010000526.1:0-4853 GCA_036401615.1 Bacilli bacterium
TGCCAAGGCTGAACAAAATGCGGTTGCTGCCGGGGTCGAAAGGCCTGAGGGCTCTGTGAGGTTTGACAAGGTGTCTTTTGCCTACAAAGATGATCAATATGTGCTGCGCGATATTTCGCTCGAAGCGAAAAAGGGCGAAACCGTTGCGCTTGTCGGCCATACCGGATCGGGAAAAAGCTCCATTATGAACCTATTGTTAGGCTTCTACGAGCCGAATCAAGGGACAATTACCATTGATGGCAAGGATATAACCGCCTATTCTAAACAGGCTTTACGGAAATATATGGGTATCGTGCTGCAGGATCCGTTCCTATTTGCCGGCGATATTAAATTTAACGTCAGGCTTCATGATGATTCCATTAGTCTTGAACAGGTCAAACATGCTTTGCGCGAAGTGGGCGCGGATACTTTTGTAGAGAACCTGCCTGGGGGGTATGATGAAACTGTTGTCGAGAGGGGAAGCACCTTGTCTGCCGGGCAGCGGCAGTTGATTTCGTTTGCCCGGGCACTTGTATTTAACCCGTCGATCTTGATCTTGGATGAAGCCACAGCGAGCATTGACAGTGAAACGGAAGGGTTGATTCAACGGGCATTGAAGGTGCTAAGTGAAGGCCGGACGACGTTCATTATTGCCCACAGGTTATCAACCATACGAGATGCTGACCAGATTCTTGTGCTGCACCGCGGGGAGATTGTAGAGCGGGGTACACATGAGCAGTTGATGGAGCAGCAGGGACGGTATTATAAAATGTACCAGCTGCAAAAGGGAGATTTGGCGGGAGCTTGAAAACTATTCCCTCCGGCTTCCCGATTGAAGTGTAACCTGTCTTTATTATCTGTTCTAAACTATGTTACTATTGGAATAATTAGATTATTGAGAGGATGTCAAGCACATGGATTTATCCCGAAGGTCTGCGAAGAACATGGAGTTTATGATTGATGAGATCATCAAGAAACTAAGAATGGCCTCCGTAGGTGCTATTAATTCTGCTCACTTCGATGAGGATCAATATGAGGATATTAAAGAAATATACGAAGTCGTCAGTGAGAAAGAGAAATTCAGCATTAATGAAATGGAAGCATTAGTGTCGGAGTTAGGTAAAATGCGTAAAAAATAAGTGGGGATTGCACTTTGTTTATAATTGAATATACACAGTACTTAAGAGAGGGGAATTATGATGCCGCAGCAGAAAAAAACACAGCAAAACAGAAAAATTCGGTTGGAACATCAGGCCTTGCACCAATCCGAGCAGAAACCGCACCATCAGAACAAACATGTTCAACATACAAAGCTGCCTCTTGGAAAAATCTTAAGAAGGGCTTTATTCATTATCATTGGCGCTTCTCTGGTTGCGGTTGGTTTGGAAATTTTTCTCGTACCCAACAACATTATTGACGGCGGAATTGTTGGCATTTCCATTATCGCCTATAAGTTAACAGGGCTGCCCTTGGGAGGATTCCTCTTCGTATTGAATCTTCCTTTCCTGTTCCTCGGCTACAAACAAATCGGCAAAACCTTTGCCTTGTCCACACTGCTTGGGGTTTTTGTGATGTCTGTAGGTACGGTTCTGCTTCACCCTGTACTCCCCCTAACCGTTGAACCTATACTGGCTGCTGTATTTGGCGGGATTATATTGGGTATCGGTGTAGGCATCGTCATTCGTTTCGGGGGATCTCTGGATGGAACTGAGATTGTGGCGATTTTATTTAACAAAAGAAGTCCTTTTTCCGTTGGTGAAATTGTCATGTTCTTTAATGTTTTCATTCTCAGCAGCGCAGGATTTGTGTTCGGTTGGAATCAAGCCATGTATTCATTAATTGCTTACTATATCGCTTTCAAAATGATAGATCTCACTATTGAAGGTTTTGAAGAGTCGAAGTCGGTTTGGATTACAAGCGATAAATTCGCCGAAATCGGCGATGCTTTATTAGACCGCCTGGGCCGGGGAGTTACGTTTCTTCATGGGGAAGGCGCTTATACCGGCGACCAGAAAAAGATCATCTTCTGCGTGATCACCCGACTGGAGGAAGCCAAGCTTAAATCGATTGTGGATGAAATCGACCCGTATGCTTTTATGGCTGTTGGCAACATTCACGATGTGAAGGGCGGCAGGTTTAAGAAGCGGGATATTCATTAGATACCTCTCTTCACAATAATAGAGCCACTTTTTTTGCAAAGCACAAACAATACCCCCCTTGCAATTAGCAAAGGGGGGTATTGTTTCATTATTACGTCTTATTAACGAAACTTCTTGTTTCTTAAGCCTAGGGCTCCCATCAATGCTAAGACAGAACCTATAAGCAGAAGGTTATACCAAGGTGAAGCTGTATCCGGAAGTGCTCCACCCGTCATAGTTGGTACAGTCACGACAACCGGTTCAAGCTCGAACGATTCTCCGGCAATATCGATAAATTGTCCAACCGTGTTATACGTTCCGGGAGGCGCGCCTTCAACGGTAAAGGTTACACTTTCATCTCCGTCAATTTCAAAGTCTTGACCGCCAATATTAAAGTGCCAAGTTCCAGTTGCCTCAACACCATTAGGAAGCTCTGCAGTGATAACCAGATCTCCGTTCGGTTGTAGAATTACGGTTATATCAGGCGATGCAGCAATTGTTGTTCCCCCGGTTGGTGGGTTTGTATCAGGAACGATAACAATTGGAGCAGCAGTTGGTGCAGGCGTCGGTGTCGATACAGGAGTTGCCGCTGCAGGTATGGGAATGGACGTACATTTCTCATCAATATTCTTGCCCACATCCATTAGCTTGCCGTCAACCCATATTTGAATCAGATTAGCGCCATTGCCTTTATCTGTTTCAAAAGTTACACTGCTGTTGGCAGCAACGGTTCCTGTTCCTGTCTTACCCGTACCTGGAAGCTTCCACATAAAAGTGATGGCTTGCGAATTCGAATTATTCACCTTCCATTTAAGTTTCAAACCAGTGCTTTCTGTGCACACAGTTGACAATGAAAGTTTCGACCCTATTGTCAGCAATGATCCCGTCGCGCAATTATTCTGGCCGCCTGAATCCCAATCAATCATCTTGTCAGCCGGAAGGCCAGTGTTGCTTAACATTGGGATCACTGGTCCAGAGTAGAGGTCAAGCTGATGGAACCCGCAGGCAGGTAAGTTTATTTCAACTATATGTTTTCCTGGACCATAGATGCCAGTTACGTTATGGACGATAATTTGTGTGTTAAATGGCGCACCATTGCTTGCTGGTACTACACCTGCAGGATAAGTATAGCTGGAAAAACTTAATTGTATCGCACATTTGCCTTCCGGGATTGTAAAAGATGCCGTTCCTTTGCCGGATGTTACATTATCTTTAACGCTAGTGGACAACACAGCCTTCAATTGCTTCCCTTTTTGAGTAATGGGTGCGCATGTTGTGAATGCCGGCGCTGTAGTTGATTTCGGTAACGTTACGATTGTGGAAGATGGGGTTGGTGAAGGGCTGCCCGTCAATGCTTTACATGTAGGGCCGCTGACTGTGATGGCTTTAAAACCATCCCCCGCTTTTATAACGCCATCAAGCAAACCGGTTTCCCAATTGCCTTCAACTTCGATCCAAAATTCCTTTGCTGTGCTGCCTTGTAAAGGTGTTTCAAACTTTAAACCGGTAAACCCGGTAGATCCGTCTTTACTTACCGATTGACTAATTCCATTATCGGAAACAGCCGTAACCTTCAAGTCTGCGCAAAGGGCGAGCATCCAATGGCTTAGTGCCGGCTTCTCCCCCCCTATAACGCTGTAAGTCCATCTTGATGTGTTAGTTGCCTGATTATAGATAACACTTTTGAGTATTACGCTTGCTGAAGTTTTGGTGGATAGATTAATGTCAGTCGCAAGTACGGGAATTGTAAAAGTCGTAAATAAGAATATTAGGGAAAGTAACACCATCATCGGTCTTAATAATTTCTTCTTCATGGTTGTGGACACCTCATCTGTAGTATTTTGTAAAATCCTCTTAAGTTGAAATTTGGAATGCAGTTAATTTTCTAACCTTTTTAAGCTGCAATACCGATAATGATATTACTGGACACTTAATTTCTTATGCGCCTCCTTTTTTTCTCCAAAATATGAGGAATTAACGGTCTTCGGAATTAACGCCTAAATTTTATAGGGCTTCAGACCTGCGACTTTGTATTCCTTTTACGATCAAACGGATTTATTATTACTAGTACTAAAGCTCCTGTTCAAGCCTTAATTTACCATTACGTAATTACTAATGTATTACACCACAATTGCCGATCTGAATCAGGATATTTGCATAATGGCGGGAAATAATCGAAAATGCTCTTCAAAAATTCCAAATAAAATACTGGAACCATTGTACCCACTTAAGTATTAAGGTCTCTACGAATACTGTATTCATATAGGAAGAAAGTAGGTCTCCAGATCTATATCTTAATTTCCAATAAAATATATAATAAAACTACAACCAAGTTTTACTATCCAATCAGGGCAAATCTATTAAAAAATAGAGACGCAAAACCACGGGTCTAAGGTACAAACCTTGTACTAAGACAGCCGGGTTGCCAATTCACCTGATCAGGTACGAATTGAAAGGATGAACCTGCTTATGAAGACTATATGGAATAACATTCAACGACGGGATTTAATTATCTTCTTGTGTATCCTGTCTGTAGTTACCTTCTCCCCTCTCCCCACTGCAAATGCAGAACAAGCACCCGTAAGCATCATTATTGATACTGTGAAACAGAATTATATCCAACAACCATTTATTGTGGATGGAACTACAATGGTTCCCATGAGTGCCATATTTAGAACATTGGGCGCTGCTGTTATATGGGATAGCTCCACAAAAACCGTTACTGCAACAAAGGGA
>DASWUO010000527.1:0-9048 GCA_036401615.1 Bacilli bacterium
GTAGCTGCTCTCATTAAAGAGGGGCTCACGCCAGATGACTTCGCAGCTCGTTACGGAGGGGAGGAGTTCGTTGTTCTCGTTGCCGGCGAATGCATGGAGAACATACGGGAGCGCATTGAAGAAATCCGCAGAAAGGTGGAAGCAATGCAGATTGAACCAATGGATGGCAGGCGCGTAACGATTAGTATCGGACTGCACCTTTATCATGAGGAAGAGGATAAAGAGTGTTTTTTTCGGATTGCCGATGCGGCTTTGTATCAAGCAAAACATAACGGGAAAAACCAAACGGTGATGGGGTAGTTGGTATATATGAGAAGAAGATTAGGGATCCGTTCCAGATTGATGGTCTTGTTGATTTGTTTAACGACGTTGCCGGTTGTCACTGTAACTTGGCTTGCTACCAACAATACGCGGCATTCCGTGGAACAGGAAATGATTAGCGCCAACAACTCACGTATGGAGTGGGCTAATCAATATCTCAATGAGCTTATTGAACAGATGAACATTTTATTCTATACGGTACAGATCAATTCGGAACTAATGGGGAATTTGCAGCAAGTAGATAATGCCAATTTAAATGTCCAATATCTAACACAGAAACATATTGGCGATACGTTAACCTCACTATTTTATTCAAACTCCCGCAAGATTGATAACTTCACGTTATATATTCACGAAAACAAGAAGGCCTTATCTGTAAGTTATGTGGGTCGTTTGATTTCTTTTTTGGATATTCAGACAGGCCATTGGAGCCGGATGCTGGATACACCGACGAATATATATTTCAAGCAAGATGCGAATGGCATTTATGCCTTTCACAGCATGAATCGGTTTGAAGATCGCAAGCTGTTAGGCGGGCTCTCCGTTAAGATCAATCGTAAGGTTTGGGATGAGGTTGGCAGCATTCTTGGATCTGAATCAGACAGCTCCATATTCTTGATTAACGATGAGGGGGAATTGCTATCCGGAACTAAGAATGAGCATGCCTTAGGAGATTTTCCTGCTCTATTGAAGAGTCTCTCCGTACCTGATAGCGGTCTTGGCATTCAGAAAACCAATAAGCATTATTTCTTCATGCAGAAAGTTAGCAACGGTAAATTAACCCTTATCAAAGCCATACCGCTTGAAACGATAAATCGCAGTGCCCAAGCTACAATCAATGCAGGTATTGTCACGGGAAGTTTGTTTGTTGCTGCCTCGATCATTCTCTCTATTCTTTATTCGCTGCATATTAGTAAACCGATTATCAGTCTGGCACGAACCATGAGAACGGCGGAAATTCAAAGCTTTGAGCAGAAGTCGGTCATTCATCAGGATGAAGTTGGTTTGTTGGAGCATGGCTATAATTCGATGATGCAGCGGATTAAAGAGTTAATAGAAGTAGATTACCAAGGAAAAATAGATATTAAGACGGCTCAACTAAGAACACTTCAAGCTCAGATCAATCCCCATTTTCTAAACAACACGCTTCATTTGATCGGTGGAATGGCTTTAGAGAAGGATGCGCCCGAGATCTATCAGGTTACACGGGTGATCGGAGATCTGTTAAGATACTCTATCAGCACGGGTAGTGATTTAGTACCCTTCAGGGATGAACTTAAGCATATGCAGAACTACATTTTTATTCAGGAGCAGCGGTTTACCGGGCGCTGTCAAGTCATTGTGGAGAAAGATGAGATGTCTTTGGAGAGCCGGCTTCCTAAATTTACGCTTCAGCCTATCGTAGAAAATGCATTTGAACATGGATTGCAGAAGCAAGAAGGCAGCTGGCTTGTAGAGGTAAGAGTCAAACGGATCCGCAGTCGAATTCTCATTGCTGTTTATGATAATGGCGTAGGTTTAGACGGGGAGAAGCTTGCACATATTCGAAAAGAATTGGGATCCGGCAGTGATAATAATCCAAAGTTCCATAATGATGAGCAAAGCGGGATAAGAAAAAACATTGGTTTGAAGAATGTCGACTCCCGGTTAAAGCTGCACTTTGGTGAACGATATGGTATACGCATCTTTAGCAGGCCAGGAATGGGGACGTTGGTTTTATTCGTACTGCCGGCAATGGAAAAGGAGAAGCTTGAAGATGTATAAAGTGATGATTGTGGACGATGAGCCATGGTCCAGAAAGGTAATTAAGCAGCTTGTAGAATGGGACAAATTCCAATTAACGATGGTAGGCGAGGCGGAGGATGGTACACAAGGATTGCGAATGATCGCAGAGCTGGCACCCGATATTGTGATTACAGACATGAGAATGCCGGGGCTTGATGGAGTCGAGCTCTTAAAGGCTATGAAGGACAAACATCCATTACTTAAGATCATTGTGATGAGCGGTTACGATGATTTTGTTTATTTAAAGCAAGCAATTCAATCCCAAGCGAAGGAATACTTATTAAAACCGGTGGATCCGGAGGAGCTGAATGCGGCCCTTGGGCAATGTGTCCGTGAGCTGCAGCAGGCCAAGCAAGTTACGGAGGTGTCTTGGAAAACCCCCCTCCTGTTTGCCGATGCGGCTTCACTCGATAAGTATTTGCAATACCGTCAACTGATTTATGGATATTTGCTGGATTTAAATGCAGCGGGTGTCACTCAAACGTTGATGTTATTAGAGGAATTTCTGGAGCCCATGCAGGCCGAACAATTCGATGGCAGTATTCTGAATAAAATTGGTCATGATTTTACCTTAATGCTCGAAGAGTTTGTTTCGACAAGTGAACTGGAATGGAGCCAGATTATACTTAAGTTGGAACAACAGCCATCCGGTCAAACCATTTGGAATTCTGTGACAGAGACCATCGGGCAGCTTGAACGCATGTATAATCAGGTGATCGCTTCCTTGCTGGAAGTACGAAGGAATAGGAATAAGCTGGATTTACGGGAAGTGACCGCATATATCAATAGACATTACAACGAGCCGATTACGTTAGAATCGATCGCTATTTATTTCTATATTAGCAAAGAGCATTTAAGCCGGGCATTCAAAACATTCAGCGGGGAAACGATCACCGATTATATTCACCGCAAACGCATGGAACGGGCCAAGGAATTAATCATGGAGCATAAGTTATCGATCAAGCTCGCTGCTGAAATGACAGGGTATCCAGACCTTGCCTATTTCTACAGGGTGTTTAAAAAACATTATGGATTTGCCCCGGGAGAATTGCGCAAGGAATTGGAATAGTGCTCTAGTCCACATCAATATTGTGCAATAGAAGATGTTAATATCCTGAAATGAATTGAGAAAACGTTTCCATTATACTAAAGGAGCAATTAAATCAGAGGGGGAACGATCTATGAAGAAAATGCTTCATTTCAGTATGATTCTAGGCTTGTTATTATTTCTGGCAACAGGATGCGGCACCAATAACACGAATACGGGCAGCGCGGAACCTACAACCGCACCAGTAAGTACGCCAGAAGCGACAGCGGCGCCTGCAGCTCCAACAAAAGTGGAACTCAATGTATTTATGAGCTATCCCCAGTATAAAGATCAATTTGAAAAATATTTCGAGCAGTTTAAAGCCAAAGAATTGGCTGAAAAAAACATTGATGTCACGATTAAAACGGAAATGCCCAATTCAGATCAATCCAAGCAGATCTTGCAAACTCGGTTGGCATCAAATGACGCACCGGATTTGTTCACCATCCACGCCAATGATATTCCGGCTTATTACAACGCAGGCTACCTAAGTGATTTATCTGGTCAACCAGCCATTGAAAGCTTATATGAACCCGTAAAGAAAACCGTTACGATCGATGGCAAAATCGTCGTGCTGCCCTTTGAAAGCACTACATGGGGATACTTGTATAATAAAAAGATATTCAAGGATTTAGGTCTCACGCCTGCAAACACATTGGATGAAATGAAAGCCGTTATCGCAGCAATAACTGCCGCAAACATTGCACCCTTTCAATTGGCTTTTCAAGAGTCATGGGTTCCGCAGCTGATGACCGCGCAATCGCTTGGAGGTATTGTTTCCTCGAAGCATCCGGATTGGATTGAGAAGATGACGGCAGGTCAAGCTTCTTATAAGGATGTAGCAGGCATATTCGATATTATTGACCTGATTAATGCGAATGGCACGAAAAAACCGTTTGAAGTGGGGAATGAAGCCGGTGCCGCAGATTTTGCCAACGGGAAATCCGCCATGTGGGTACAAGGCCCATGGAATGCGGATGCGATCCTGAAAGTGAATCCAAGCTTTGAAATGGGCGTTGCCGCATTGCCTGTAAGCAATGATCCCAAAGATACGATGATTAATCTATCCACCTCTACTTCCCTGGCTTTATCGCCAACTAGTAAAAACAAAGAGGTAGCGCTTGATTTATTAAACTACATCCTTGATGGGCAAGATTCTTCAGCATTATTCGAACTGTTGAAATTCAACCCTATCTCCACTGTTCATAAATTTAAAGTCAATCCTTGGGTAGAGGAATCCTCAGCCTATGTAGCCAATGGGCAAGCATATCAGGATTTGAAACTGCCTAACGGCGTTACAGACGAGCAAGCGAAATTGCTGCAAAGCTATTATGCCAAAACCGTGACCAAGGAACAATTTATTGAAACCATGGATAAAACATGGGCCGCAGCAGTTAAAGCCGCCAAGTAAAATCTTGAAGATAAAGCCCCGAAATAAGCTTGAGTTGCGGTTAACTGGGAGTGGTACTAGATGATTTTTATTAAAAATAGGAAACAAACCATCATCCTGTTAGCCTTCGTGTTTCCCGCAATACTATTCTATTCCGTCTTTGTACTCGCCCCCTCTATGGGGGGGGTATGGTACAGCTTGACGGATTGGAATGGGCTAAATCCTGCCTATGATATGGTGGGATTTAGCAACTATATCGAAGCGTTTACAGATGATCCTTACTTTCTTGATTCCATTTGGTTTACACTCAAATATGTTATTTTCATGGTGGTTTTAGCGAATTTTTTTGCTGTAGTTTTGGCGGTATTTATTGAATCACAAAACCGCAGCAAGGTTTGGTTTCGAACGATCTTCTTCATGCCGAATATGATTAGCTTAATTATCGGCGGGTTTATGTGGATGTTTATATTCACTAAAGTTTTACCGTACATCGCTGAACATACGATCTTTCACTTTCTGGATCAATCGTGGATTGGGGATCCCAGAGTCTCCTTCTCTACCCTCTTGAGTCTTTCCCTCTGGAGTGGAGTAGGATACTTAATGGTCATCTATATTGCAGCACTTCAAGGGGTGCCGCAGCAGCTGAAAGAAGCTGCGGCTATCGATGGGGCGAATGCGTTGCAAACGTTCCGAAATGTGACTTTACCCATGATATATCCAGCGTTAACCATTGGCCTTTTCGTTACGTTGAACGGTTCCTTTAAAGTGTTTGATGCGGTTTTTGCTTTGACTGGCGGCGGGCCTGGCCGGGCTACGCAGGTTATTGCGCTTAATATTTATGAAGAAGCCTTCAGTATGAGCAGCCGATATGGTTATGCCAGCGCCAAAGCCATGATTCTGTTCTTGATTGTCTTTATGGTTACACTCATTCAACTGTGGATCATGAAAAGCAAAGAGGTGGAAGCATGAGCAGCCAAGGCGCAACTACCGGGCTTACCCTAATAGGTCGTCGAACCGGCTCTGCTCTTATCTATCTCTTCCTGCTCGGCGGAACGGTTGTGATGTTGTTTCCCATCTATATGGGGTTATTGAATTCTGTGAAGACGCAAAGCGAGATGCTGACGAATATTCTTTCTTTTCCTGCTGATTTTCAATTTTCCAACTATGCGAGTGCCTTTGAAAAAATACATTTTTTTAGAAGCCTAATGAATACGATCCAAATTGCGGTTGTCGGATTATTCGGGATTATTGTTTGTGCTTCATTGGCTGGATATAAGCTGTCCAGAACTAAAGGGAAATTGAGTACTTTTTTGTTTGGGCTCTTCATTCTTTCGATGTTAATCCCTTTTCATTCCATCATGATCACCCTCGTGAAAATAGCTGGAGATCTGCACATCCAAGGCTCGATTTATGGGCTCGGTATAATCTATATCGGATTAGGTGTGTCTATGGCGATTTTTCTATATCATGGTTTTGTAAAATCCATACCTCGAGATTTAGATGAGGCTGCAGTTATCGACGGCTGCGGGGAATTTAAATTGTTCTATACTGTCATTTTCCCACTGCTTCTTCCTGTCACAGCTACCATTGCGATCTTGAATTTACTATGGATGTGGAATGATTTTCTGCTGCCGCTGTTAATATTGACCGATTCGGATCGATACACGCTGCTCTTATCCACGAATATGTTATTTGGTGAATACAGCAACGATTGGTCAAATATCCTGGCTGCACTAGTGTTGGCTATGCTGCCTGTCATTATCTTTTATCTGTTTCTGCAAAAATATATTCTCAGAGGGATCGCGGAAGGTGCGGTTAAAGGGTAAGGCAAGGCGGGAAAGGTAAGGCCAAATCGGATTTTAGGAGAGTACCCTATTGTGATAGAGATAACAAATCATGATGTTTCCGGCTTTCTGAAGGCTGATGGGCGGAAGCTGATTAACGGTGAAGGTCAGGAGATCTTGCTGCGGGGCGTTGGTTTTGGCAGCTGGCTCCTTCCGGAAGGTTATATGTGGAGGTTTCCGGAACAGGGGGACCGTCCCCGCCGAATCGAACGAATGATTGAGAGTTTAATCGGCAAGGAGAAATCGGAAGCGTTCTGGGAAATGTACTACGACCGTTATATCACCGAAGCAGATATCCGTCAAATCGCCGCCGAAGGCTTTAATTCCATCCGCGTGCCCATCAACGCCAGGCACCTGATTGTGGAGAGCGAGCCGATTGAATTCAACGAGCGTCATATTCATTTGATTGATCGGGTGATTGGGTGGTGCCGAACACATCAACTGTATGTTGTCCTGGATTTGCATGGGGCGTCAGGCGGACAGACCGGAACGAATATCGACGATTCCGAGTACGATAGGCCGGATTTGTTTACAATTGAACGGAATAAAGAGCTCACAATTGCATTGTGGCGTATGTTGGCCGAGCGGTATAAGGACGAATGGATTGTGGCGGGCTATGACTTATTGAATGAACCGCTTCCTGATTGGTTTTCCGCCTATAACGGCGAAGTTATGCCGCTTTACCGGGAGATTGTGAAAGCCATCCGTGAGGTAGACAGCCGCCATATGATCATCCTTGAGGGCGTTCATTGGGCGTCGGATTGGTCCATCTTCGATGACAGGATTGACAACAATCTGATGCTGCAGTTCCATAAATATTGGAATAATCCGGATACGGAAAGCATCCAGATTTACTTGGACAAGAGGGAAGAATGGAACGTGCCGATCTTTATGGGTGAAGGGGGTGAGAATAACATCCATTGGTATGCGGGGGCATTCCGTCTATTCGAGGATCATGATATTTCCTGGAATTTTTGGACATGGAAGAAGATGGATACGGATAATTCGCCCTGCTCCATCAATATGCCGGCCGAATGGCGGCATTTGGTCGATTACCTGGAAGGCGGCAAAAAACCGGATCAGGAAACAGCAGAAAGGGTACTGCTGCAATATTTGGACAACCTTTCATTTGATCAGTGTATCTACCATCCGGAGGTTGTGCGCTCCCTGTTTCGAAAGCCGCCTGTCCGCATTCCTGCTGTATTCTATGGTTATCGCGGAGAGGGCATAAGCTTCGGGATCAAGGAAAGAACGAAACGAAACATTGGATTTCGGTTACACGATGGTACGGATATCCGTTTTCTCGAAGGCGCCAGAACGACAGCGAATTTCCAACATGGGGGGGGAGAAGCTTGGCAGCCGGATGAGCGGATGTGCATTCAATTAGCCGCGGAAGACTGGTTGGCTTATGAAGTCATCATTGAACCTTTTTCCGAATCATCGATCTTTACGGTTGATTTGCGCATGTATGCACCGACTGGCAGGGGAAGGATCATGGTCTCGGTGAATGGGACAGTGATAGGAACCGCCGGGGTTAACACAAACGTTTGGGAGACCGTCCGGTTGGCAGGAGATTTCCGGCTTGATCCGGGACATCACCGAATTGTCCTAAACGCGGAGGAAAATCCGGTTCATGTCGAATGGCTGGAAATCATGCCGTGCGACCCGGAGTGAAATAACCTGTCGTTGGAACAGTATGAAACAGTGTAATGAAGCTTACACTGTTTCAACTAGGGAACTGCGCGAATATAACAAGTGCTGTTGTAAGCGTATTCACAATGAGGTGAATATAGGAAATTGAGGCGATACAGCTTTTGCAAGCTAAAATAGCCTCTCGGCATTGCATAAGGTCTAAAAAAGACCCTATTGTAAAATTCGGAACGGCTATGTGGAGAATAAGTTCTCTTTTCGTCCTTAAATACTTTGGATACCTTGTAAATGGAGGGATTTTAGAGAATAAGATTCTTTTTGAACCGTATTTCATCATAATAATCGTAGTATTTTTGCATAAGGTCTTTTTTGATCTGTATATTTCATCATCGCTGCAATTAGGAAATCCACCCGCGAAAGCAGGAGGAAAGCAAGAATGGTGGTTCAAGGAAACCCTTGCCCCGCCTGCCCGGCGAATGCCGAGAGGCTATTAAATTTTGAGGAGGAAATAAAATATGAAGAATATAAAAAGTGTTGTGTCTCTTGTACTTATCCTTACCCTTGTTATGCAATTGGTATGGGTTACCTTACCCCAACCCAGAGCTGCCAAAGCCGCTTTTACCGCAAGTGATTTCTTGAAAACAGACGGCAAATTCATCAAGAAGAATTCCGGTACCGGGGACATCGTAACGCTGCGTGGAACGAACTTAGGCGGATGGCTGTCGTTTGAGGATTGGATGTCGCCTCTTGGCGAGTTTGCATTCGATCGGGCTGGTTGGAGCGCATCGGCATCCGTGAACAGTGCCGCCGCCGGAAATGCTATCGATGGCGACAACACCACACGGTGGACGCCAAGTGTTAATCAGGCGAACGGACAGTGGTTCCAAATCAACATGGGTTCGATGAATTTTTTTAACAAGATCTACGTCAATGCTGCAGGTTTCACGGGAGACTATCCGAGGGGCTACCAG
>DASWUO010000528.1:0-4252 GCA_036401615.1 Bacilli bacterium
AGCTCCATTAGGATAGGTGTTGTGGACACCGGGGTCGACTTCGGCCATCCAGATTTGCGTCCTTGCCTTGCCCATGGCATTAATCTGCTTAAGAGGAATGCGCTTCCCCATGATGATAACGGGCACGGCACGCACATTACCGGTACGATTGCCGCCTTTAATCAGCGTCATGGCATTATGGGGGTTGCCCCCCGCGCCACGGTCTATCCTGTGAAAGCCTTCGATCGCCATGGCATCGCCCATATCTCGGACATTATTCTTGGCATTCATTGGTGTATCGATAACCGCATGGACATTATCAACATGAGCTTTGGCATGAAAACCCGAAATACCCTGCTGCTGCAAGCGATCCGCCACGCATACCGGGCCGGCATCCTTGTGGTCGCTTCCTCCGGAAACGATGGCATCACCAAAGCGATAGATTACCCGGCCCGTTTCCTGCAGACCATTTCCGTGGGAGCCACTTCTAGGAACAAAACTATCAGTTCATTCAGCAACCGTGGAAAGGGCATCGATATCTTTGCCCCGGGGGAGCGAATTTACTCCACTTGGCTAGGGGGCAGATACAATGAATTAAGCGGGACTTCGATGGCAGCCTCCCATGTAACCGGCACTCTTGCTTTGATCCTCGCTTTGAAGCCGGGCATCCGGCCATCCCATATGAAATCCATGATTAGAAAAACCGTTCATCCGTATAAATTGCGGTATCGGGACCTTTACTCCACAAAACGCCATATCATCAATGTCCTGAATTTACTCAAATATATTTAGCTGCAGCTTATAGTTGCCGGCAAGCTCACTGTTCACCCACAGGTCATAGACCCAAGACACTTGGCCGAGGCCCTGAACCAGTTCGATCCCGATGTCATAAGTTCGGGTCTCCAGCTCCAGATCGCCCTGGGGGGTTTGGTAAAAACCAATGCCGTTTCCATCCAACCGAAAGGTCTGTTCCGACTGCAGTCCGCCATGGCGGAACACTTTGATTTGCCGGTCCGGCACGACTACTTTCACCGTTGTCACCGTAGGTCCCATGGAAACGGAGGCCTCCGGCTCTTCATAGCGGTAATAGACCGTGTCGCCCTTGAGATAAAGCTCCCCTTGTACCTTCTGGGTGATGATATGGCCATCGATATTGCTCTTAATTTGCAGCTGAACTTGTTGCTTCGACAAGTTGGTTAATTCCACTCTGCATCACTCCTTAACAAATCCCAGCAGCATTTCCCGCACCAGCTTCGCGGCAACAATCTGGGTCTGCTCCGAAGGATCATAGATTGGAGCGACTTCCACCACATCGGCCCCTACGATTCTTAGTTCAGAGCCGGCAATGGCATGAATAGCAGCCAATAGCTCCTTGGAGGTGATGCCTCCGGCTTCAGCGGTTCCCGTTCCCGGCGCCGCTGAAGGATCCAAAACATCGATGTCTATCGTAACATACACCGGCCGACCCGCCAACTCCGGCAGCACCTGCTTCAAGGGCTCCAACACGTCATAACAATACAAATTCACATGTTTCCGCGCATAGGCAAATTCTTCCCGGCTTCCGGAGCGGATGCCGAATTGATATACATTCTTCCCGCCGATCAACTCCGCTGTTTTGCGGATCGGGGTGGAGTGGGACAAGGGCTCGCCTTCATACTGTTCTCTCATGTCCGCATGGGCATCAATATGAATGACGGCCAAATCGGGGTAAACGGCGAAAACTTCGCGAATCACCGGCCAAGTCACAAGATGCTCCCCGCCAAGGCCAAGCGGAAACTTATGATCTGCCAGAAGCTGACGGATATATAATCCAATCATCTCCAGACTTCTGGCCGCATTGCCGAAAGGCAGCAGCAAGTCCCCGGCATCGTAATAGGTCATATCCTCCAGGCTCTTATCCAGATAAGGGCTGTACTCTTCGAGCCCGAAGGACACTTCGCGGATTCGGCCCGGGCCGAATCGGGATCCCGGACGGAAGCTGACCGTGTAATCCATCGGCATGCCGTAAATAACGGCGCGGGAGCCTTCGTAATTGTCGGAGCTGGCAATAAACACGTTGCCGGAATAAGCTTGATCAAATCGCATTCGTTGCACTTCCCCCGCATAATTGTTCTACAAACTTAGGCAAAGCAAAGGCCGCTTTGTGAAGTCTCGGCGAATAATATTTAGTGTCGAGCTCCGGAATTTGCGTCTCATCCACTTGTAGGGGATCGTACTTCTTGCTGCCCATGGTGAAGGTCCACAATCCACTGGGGTACGTGGGGATATTGGCCGTATATACTCTTACAACGGGAAAAATATCTCTAACATCACCATATACCTGCTTGATTAAATCGGCCTTAAACCAAGGATTATCGGTTTGGGCAATAAATATTCCATCCTCCTTCAAAGCCTCATAGATTGCTTGATAGAAGCCCCTCTCGAACAATTGTACAGCAGGACCAACAGGCTCGGTCGAGTCTACCATTACGACATCATACACATTCTTCTTCTCATGGATATGCATGTACCCGTCGTTGACAATCACTTCCACCCGCGGATTGCCTAATGCGCCCGCAATTTCCGGCAGGTATTTCTTCGAGTATTCGATGACCTTGCCATCGATTTCCACAAGCACCGCCTTCTCGACCTTCGGATGCTTCAGCACTTCGCGAATCACGCCGCCGTCCCCGCCGCCCACAACGAGCACATTTCTTGGGTTAGGGTGGGTAAACAACGCCGGATGCGCCACCATCTCGTGGTACACAAACTCGTCCTTAATCGTCGTCATCACCATGCCGTCCAGCACCAGCATCCGTCCGAACTCCACCGTATCTATGATTGCCAAATCCTGAAAATCCGTTTTTTCGGTCACCAGCGTTTCTGTAATTTTAGCTGTAATTCCATAATGTTCTGTTTGTTTTTCTGTGTACCATAGTTCCATCGCGATAAACCTTCTTTCTTTTAGTCAACATAGTATGAAATCCACATCAGGCAATATTGTACCACAAACGAGAGAAAACATCTTACTGTGTGATGAAATCTTAATATTTTTCCAGAAAAATGAATAAGGACTTCGCTAGTTTTCCATACTAGTAATTGAGATTGTTGACGGTTCCTACTATGGCAGAAAGGAGACTAGGTATGAGCGACTCCAGCGAAAAAACCCCCACCCGTTCCGGCAACAGGGAGCAAGGACTGCCCGAATGGCCGTGGTTCACAAGGGCAAGAAAATGGTTTTCTTTGCTGTTTACTTTAATGGTCATCGCGTTATTCGCTGGCCTGCTATTTATTCTATATCTTCGTACCCAAGCCTTGCCGGTAAGTTCCGTGACGCAAACCTCACAAATTATTGATCTGCACGGCGATGTGATTGATGCTTTTAACATTGGGCAGAATCGGCAGAGTGTTTCGCTGCAGCGCATTTCGCCTTGGCTGGTGAAAGCCACGATTGCTATAGAAGATCACCGTTTTTATGACCATAGGGGATTGGATATGAAGGGCATTGCCCGGGCCGCTTGGGTGGATGTGCTGCATATGTCCCGCAAGCAGGGGGCCAGTACGCTTACCCAACAGTTGGCGCGGAACCTTTACCTGACGCAAGAGCGGACTTGGACGCGTAAGGCTAAAGAGGCCGTCTACGCCATTCAGTTGGAGATGCAGTTCACCAAGGATGAAATCCTCACCCAGTATCTTAACCAGATTTATTACGGTCATGGCGCGTATGGGATTCAGGCGGCTTCCCAGCTGTATTACGGCAAAAATGCCGTGGAACTTAATTTGGCGGAAAGCGCGATGCTCGCCGGGATCCCGAAGGGTTGGAAGTACTATTCGCCGCATAGGGACTACGCCCGGGCGAAGGAACGGCAGAGGACGATTCTGCGGGCAATGGCTGATTTTGGCGAAATTACGCCGCAGGCAGCCGATGACGCTTATCGGGAACTTCTGGTGATTCAACCGTTGACCGCCAAAGTGACCGCCCATGCGCCTTACTTCAGGGATTATATCCGTAAGCTCGCCGAGGACAAGCTCGGGATTAATGAGCATGCTATGGACAGCGGCGGCATTACGATCTATACCACACTGGATTTGAAGGCGCAGCGCATTGCTGAAGAGGTGATTGCTGAGCAGTTGGCCGGCAATGAGGAGATTCAGGCGGCGCTGATTGCGATTGATCCGCGAACCGGTTATGTGAAAGCGATGGTCGGCGGGCAGCGTTATCCGGAGAATCAATATAACCGCGTGTTTGCGAATACCCGGCAGCCGGGTTCTTCGTTCAAGCCTATTCTTTACT
>DASWUO010000529.1:0-6780 GCA_036401615.1 Bacilli bacterium
CGGGCGAAGAGGTTACGCTTAAGAATACAGACGGTAAAGTGCGCTTGGTTTATTTCTTCTTCGCCAGCTGTCCGGATGTGTGTTTGCCTACTACCCATATGATTTCCAAGGTGCAGGAAGGCTTGAAGGAGGAAGGGGTTCTGGGTTCCGAAGCAAGGATTATATCCATTACCTTTGACCCGGTAATCGATACCACCGAGAATCTGAAGGCATTTGCCGCTCTCAATAAGGCTGATACGAAATCTTGGGATTTTCTAAGAGGAGACGAAGAATACAGCAAGGAGCTGGCCGAGAAATACAAGGTTCAGGTGATCAAGGATAAAGAAGGGGATTTCCTGCATTCCAACCGAATCGTGCTGATCGACGGAAAACGAAATATTCGCAAAGCGTATTCAGGCAACGACCTTGATTTGGAATATGAAACCATATTGCAAGATATGGTGGCTCTCAGCAAAGAATAGCAACGACAGTTCAACTCCTGCAATATATTCAATAGCTTTAACGAAGGAAGCGGGAACCGCTGTCTGGGGCAATAAACTCCCCCAACCCGGCTTTCTCCAATCGGCGCAATAAGTACTCCCCAGGAGTGCCTTCCACTCCGGCATATCCTTTATTTGTGTAAATATGTTCGGCATCCGGGAAGGTCTCCCTAAGAACGCCACGAATTCTTCGACCGGAATCATCATTATCCGTAAGTAAATAAATCGGCAAATCTCCGGCTTCTTCAAGCAATTGCTCGATTCGGCCAGTACCGGGAATACCAAAGGTACATAAGATGAGCACTTCATCCGTGAGCAGCTTCTTCAATTGGAGAACGTCGTTCTTCCCCTCAACAATAATACAGATCGTCATTGGTCCTCCTCGCTAGAGGCTATAAAAATAAGCATGCTGTGTACTAAGTTAAAGTTGTTTTGCAATCTTTTAATATAAAATAAGATTATAAGGCATAATGATCATTTTTGTAAAATGAGAGGGGTTCAGGAACAAATTGAGATACCGCAAACAACGCAATTACGGCTGCCGCATTCACGATGAGTATACTTATAAAGGCATGCGGGTAATTGTTCTGGAAAATGAAAAAATTAAGGTAAGTGTGTTGGCGGATAAGGGTACGGAAATTTATGAGTACTTGTACAAACCTAAAGACATCGATCTCATGTGGTTGACGGAAAACGGGGTACAGAACCCTAATGAGTACTTGTCTACTTCTCCGGATCCCATCTCGACTTTTATTGACTATTACCCCGGCGGATGGCAGGAGATATTCCCCAACGGAGGACCAACCAACACCTATAAAGGAGCACAATTCGGCCAGCATGGTGAAGTGGCTCATATGCCCTGGGATTATGTGATCACCGTGGATACACCTGAGAAAATACAGGTGGAATTTACTGTGGCAACCAAGAAAGTCCCCTTTCGATTAACTAAGAAAATGACCCTGCACGCAAACAGTGCGAGATTAATCATAGAAGAGGAAGTTGAAAATTTAAGTGAGGAAGACCTTGAAGTAATGTGGGGTCATCATCTCGCCTATGGCCGACCGTTTCTCAGCGCTGAGGCATCGGAGATTAGGATTCCCAAAGGGGTGAAAATCACCCCCCATTCTGAATTTTTTAATAACAATGACTCCAGAGTTCGTCCCAATCAAGGCCAACCCTATGATTGGCCTATATGTAAAAGTTTTGACGGAGAAGATATCGATGTGAGTAAGCTTCCTGTAATGAATACTCCAGGAGATGTGCTTTACTTAACGAATTTTCCGGAGGGACGCTACGAGATAGTAAATTCGGATCTCGGCATTTCCTTCGAAGTGGAATGGGATCTTACGGTCTTTCCCTATGTATGGTACTGGCAGGAGTTTGGCGCAACCAAGGGGTATCCCTGGTATGGCAGACAATATAATATAGGATTGGAGCCATTCAGCAGCTTTCCTTCTTCGGGCTTGTCCGAAGCGGTTGCCAATGGATCTTCCCTGAAGCTAAAAGGTAAAGAGAAGAGAAGGTTTACCCTGTCTACCCAAGTGAAAGAATTGAAAATGTTGTCGCGATAGAGATTTAGAATCCATAAATCGAGAAGGGCCTGGCGGACATCCGTCAGGCTTTCTGCGTGCTGAAAAATAAATTAACTACACCCAACAGGAACGAAGAATGATGACTAATAAGATAAAGAGAACAAGAATTGCTCCAGTGTTATCAAATATACCTGCAGTAGCAACGGGTTCAACACATGCCATTGGCAAATCACCTCTTTCTTAAGCCAAGGGTAGGAAAGTATTTCTGTATATCCTATGTGCCGAGACGTCCGCTTGCCTGTATATTGACCCATATAACGCTTACCCTATTATCCTGTAATGACGATTAGTTGATGGCAGTGCCTCTTTGTAGTTGTTTTGGAGAGATCAAGCATAATGCGAGCATTAGTACAAGGAAGGCGATAAAGAAGGGAGAGATCACATCCCTCAATTGCCCGGCCAGAATAGGCCCGAAAAAGGCTCCTATTGAGAAGGAAATGGATAATATAGAGAAAATTCGTCCATATTTGTTCGCTTGGCTAATGCTGACCAACAACATTGACAAGGCCGGGAAGATGACCCCCTTCGACATGCCGATGAGGAACAAGGAAACAGCCAAGGGAACCGGCCAGTTTATAGTGATGCCGAAGAAGGTTAAAGCCAAGGACAAACATCCCAAAATCGTTCTTAAATAAGGGGAATAGCGGTTTAGGAAGATAAAGCTGAGCGTGAACAAGGCACCCAAGCTGACCGCAGAGAATAGCAGCCCCGAGGAAAGTATAGAACTCCGTGAGCTTTGCATTAAGGGCAATTCGAAGAAGAGGATTCCTTGCGAGCAAGACAAAGCTAAAGGAATTGTGTAGAACAACCACGGAATGACGGAGGTGTTAGGAGTATTAGAGAGTTTGGTTTCATCAAGAAAAACAGGAGTTTTTACATCTTTAATAAAGAAGAAGGCAACAACACCAGTGAAAATCAGGATCCAACCGAGTATGGTGAAAGCAACATTAAAGCCCACTTGGGCTACTAATAATGCCCCCAGGGCAGGTGAAACAACGGAGGCTAACGTATGCACCAGCCCGTTTCCGGACATAAATTTGCCTTGTTGGATACGATCCTTTGCAATTTTCGCCAAGAGCGCAAGACAGGATGGGGAAAGAAAGGCCAGAACGAATCCGCTGATGGAACGTATGATTAGCAACTGCCACGGGTCGTGTACATGGGCTTGAAACAGCAGCACGATGCCGGCACATATCAGGCTCAAGAAAATAAAGATGCGGCTGCCAAAACGGTCGATGCCATAGCCGGCCAGCAGGTTTCCCGGAAGGTGCGTGATCGAATACATACCCATGATCAACCCAATAAAGGAAGGAGCAGCGCCTAAGGAGAGGGCAAAGGGGGAGAGCATCGGATACTGGGCATGGAGGTCAAAAAAAGCCACAAAAATAAAAAAATACAACCAAGTTGCTGTTTTCATCCAATCACCCATTCTAGAAGTTAGAGATTAACCCGTTAGATTAATCAATATAACAGTCTGTCCATATCTGCCTTCTAGAGTCTACGTTTCGGATACGGGGGATATTACGATTTTTTTGCTTCTTTTTCTATGGAATGATGTATAATTGATTTGTTGCACACTTTGGGTTCATTTCATGGGAGGGTCTTTCTTTGGATCAATTATGGACATTTATTCAGGATAATTGGGTTGTAGTGACAGTGGTATTAATTGCATTATTTCTGATCGTCAAAATCGTTAAAAAAGTGGTAAAATGGGTATTTGTAATTGTCATTCTGGCTGCACTGTTCATTTATGGCTCAAGCTATATAAGTAATTTATAAGCTGTTTAGAATTTTTTCCCGAAAGGAGGATGTATTTTGGAGGATCTGTTCAATCGAATAACATCCGTCAACCTTGTATCTGCATTGATTGTCTGTTTGGTGATAGGTTCCTTAGTTCAAGGATATATGCGGGGTGCATCGGGTTCAGCGAGGCATCTTTTCTTTTTTGTTATGGAAGGTATCTTCACTGTGGTCAGTGTGCTGCTGGCTTGGAAGCTCTCGAGCCTCTTAGCCCCTAAATTGCAGGCGTGGTTAATTTCCCGCTCGATTGTGATTCCCCAAGAGGAAATCAGCCAGATTGGGCAATGGTATTATACCTTCGTCACCGCTGTTAGAGATTTTCCGCTGCTGTGTTACGGCATTCTGTTTCTTGTTATTTATGCTGCGGCGAAGCAGATGATCTACTGGGGTTGGTTTCAAATGTTGGGTCGGCGGGACCGTACTAAAGCCCCTGCAGAGGATTCGCATCCGGCTTCTTTCTTGAGCAGCTTGGCCGGGGGGACGATTGGTACGGTTATAGGTGCCGCGCGGGCTTTACTGGTGGTTGCCTTTCTGTTTATCTATGTTACCCTGCTGCCCCAAGCGCCTTTGGTAGATTACGTCCAAGCATCCCAAGTGTATCAGAAGGGGGCAACCGGGGTCATTCAACCTTTCACCGGAGACTTTATCTCCAAGCAAGGCCCTGTGTTCACCAGAGCGGTTGAAGATCAATTTCATAAAATTCTCGAGCGCAAATATGAAGTCATTGACCAAAGAATACCTGAAGATATCGAGTTGGCGGCTAAGGAAATCGTTGGCCCGTCCCGAACCGATGAAGAAAAGGCGAAATTATTGTACCAATGGATTGGGACAAGAATCCAGTACGACCATGAGAAGGTTAGAATGTATGAAGAGGAGAACTATTGGAAGGAACAAACTCCTGAGGACACTTTTGCAACCAGAAAAGGGGTTTGTATTGATTACTCCAGATTATATGCTGTCATGGCCAGATCTGTTGGCTTAAAGGTAAAGGTAGTTACCGGACTGGGGTATGACGGCCAAGGAGGCTATGGTCCCCATGCCTGGAATGAGGTATATCTTGCCGGACAGGAGCAATGGGTCCCGCTTGACACCACTTGGGCTAAAGCCGGCAATTGGTTTAATTCCAAGGACTTCTATAAAACTCATGTTAAAGAGGCTTGATTAGATAAGCGGCTATAAAGAATTTACAATCCATGAATGGATTGATAAGGATGGTTTCAGGGCGGCCATATGTGTTTTTAGAATAATGGAAATTATGCTACACTGTGTGGAGGAAGGTGGTAACCATGAACAAAGCGGGAAGTATGACGGATCCGGAGAAGATTGAGATGATTCGCAAGAGGCATTTTGCCTTTCGCCTGAATGTCTTCTTCTTCTGCGTCTTCTTTGTGTTTTCCATCCTCATTGTCAGGTTAGCCATACTTCAATTTGTCGAAGGCGCCGAATTATCCAAGAAAGAGAACTCCAATTCGGAATCCACCACAGCCATTCCACCCATCCGCGGCAATATTTATGATAAGAATGGATATGAAATTGCTATATCCGATTCCACCCAATCGCTGTTTTATCGATATGATACGAACCGCAAGAAAGATGAAGTTATTCTCCTAGCGAATAAACTCTCAGAAATTACTTTGCGGCACAGCGGTTTCGGCAAGAAGAAGTTAACGCCCGCCGAAGTGTTAAAGGCGATGGATGTTGGATATGATTTGAACAAATTAGCGACCAGGATGACCAATTACTCTTTTTCTCCAAGAAGAATCAAAGTTGATTTATCCAAAGAAGAGATTGCCTACATTCTGGAGCATCGGGATGAACTTCAGGGAATTGATATTGTGGAAGAGAGCATCCGCAAATATTCCAAGGAAACCATTGCCCCGCAGTTAGTAGGTTATTTACGCTCTTATGATGTGGCCACCAGAGGATTGGATTATTACCAGAACATTGCTACCTCCAATGACTTAAATCTAAATTACCTGACCTCTGAAAATGTCGGCTATGATGGAATAGAGCTCCTATATCAGAAGGAACTGCGCGGGCAGAACGGAACTAAGAGCTATAGTGTCAACGCCAAGCAGCAAATCACTAGCCAGGTTTCCATCACGCCTCCAACGAAGGGGAATAATCTCTACCTAACCATAGATAAAGACGTCCAATTGATTACAGAGAAAGCCATTATGGATCAATTGGCTTATATGAAAACGGAGGAAGCAAGAATTCTGAAATATCCTGCCCTCGGGGCTAAAGCAACAACCGGATATGCCGTGGCGATAGAGGTAAAGACGGGGAAGGTCATTGCGATGGCCAGTATGCCGGACTATGATCCTAACGTATGGTCAGGCGGAGGCATCAGCAGCGAGAATTGGGGACTCATCCAACCGTTTTACCAGAATGGGGCGATAAGGGAGGTTTTTCCGAACTATCCCGATGATAAAGAGCGGAGAAGACACCCCAGCTCATTGGTTCCCTTGGGATCCACAATGAAACCACTTACCGTATTGGTTGGTTTGAATGAGAAGCTAATAACAGCCAATGAGATATATCCGGATAGAGGGTTATTCACTTTCGGTCGAAAAGGATATGAGCGCCCTATTAGAAACTCCGATGATCACGCTTATGGAAATCTCAATGCCATGCATGCCATTAGGGTGTCCTCTAACACATATATGGCTGAAATGGTTGGGAATCGACTTTATAAGAATAAGAAGAACCCTGTTGATATATGGGATTCTTACATGAAAAAGTTTGGTTTAGGGATCAAAACCGGCAGCGGCTTGCCGTTGGAATCGGCCGGAACCATTGAATACTTTAACGAAGAGAAGAATGCCAGTGCGCAATCTGCTATGGTCTTTGCCTCCTTCGGTCAACAAGGGAGATATACAGCCTTACAGCTTGCCCAATATGTTGCG
>DASWUO010000530.1:0-6944 GCA_036401615.1 Bacilli bacterium
TGGACAGAAATGCAATTTACCCAAGCACTTTTCAAACATTGGGCTACAATGCGGTGGTCATTACAACAAATGCTAAGGAACCGGAAAGAATTTTTGAGTTCATGGATTGGTCCGTCAGTGTGGAAGCAACAAGAATATATCAATATGGACCGCCCGGTTTGGCATGGGATGAAGTGGACGGCCAGGGGGCGCCTATACCTAATAAGGCTTATAAACAGATGAGCCAAGATCAATTAGATAAGCTGGAGTTGGGTCGGTTTGTGCCCTTCGGCAGTTATTCTGTTAGAGAAGCTATGGCTCAAGCTCGAGAACTTATGCTTCCAGGCAATAAACGGGACTGGGGTTTAATGGCAAGCTAGCATGTAGCCGCAAGAACAAGCTATGACAGTACACAATTTACCGGGTTGACCCCTGTGCCGGAAAGTGAGGAAGGGATGATAGCGGATAAAGTGAAGGCGGTTCTAGCACTGGCTTTCGGAAAAATGGCGGTGGCCGAAAGTGATGAAGTGGTATTAACCCTTATTGAACAAGCCAAGGTGGATACGGAAACTGCAGGTTACCCTCTATTACTGGATTGGAAGACGGAGAAGTGGCAGCAAAATCTCGATAAAATGAAGGGGGATTAAGAGCAGGACGGAGTGCTTTATAATCTGCGCATCAGGTATATCATCTTCCTTCTTCTGGTCAGCGCTAATTCCCTTGACAATCATGTGTCCCGTGTAGTTGAATTAAATGAGGCTTTATCGCCGATATTTGCTGCGGTCGGGAAGCGGCAAATTCAGCTGGCACTTATCACCTGACATCTTACTAGATAACAAATTTAAAATAAGGCGGTTATATTACCATGATCAGCACAAGTGGAATTACCTTAAGATACGGAAAGCGCGCGCTTTTCGAGGATGTAAACATTAAATTTACCCCGGGCAACTGCTACGGTTTGATAGGAGCGAACGGGGCGGGGAAGTCGACGTTTCTGAAAATCCTTTCCGGAGAAATCGAACCCAATCGCGGTGAGGTGCATATTACTCCCCGTGAACGGATGGCGGTTTTAAAGCAGAATCATTATGAGTTTGACGAGTACCAAGTGTTGAAAACAGTCATGATGGGACATAAACGGTTGTTTGACATCATGCAGGAGAAGGACGCGATTTACGCCAAAACCGACTTCTCCGAAGAAGACGGGATGAAGGCCGCTGAATTGGAGGGTGAGTTTCAGGATCTCGATGGCTGGCAGGCAGAATCGGATGCGGCAGAACTTCTCATTGGACTGGGGATCCCTACAGATTTTCATGATAAGCTGATGAAAGACCTCAGCGGGAATGAAAAGGTTCGTGTACTTTTGGCCCAAGCCTTATTCGGCAATCCGCACATTTTACTGTTGGATGAGCCAACCAACCATTTAAACCTTGAAACCATCAAGTGGCTGGAAAACTTCCTGGCCAAATATGAAGGCACCGTTATTGTCGTATCCCATGACCGGCATTTCTTGAATCAAGTATGCACTCATATAGCCGATATCGATTTCAGCAAAATCCAACTGTTTGTCGGAAACTATGATTTTTGGTATGAATCCAGCCAGCTGGCCTTACGTTTGCTTCGTGACCAAAACAAGAAAACCGATGAGAAACGCAAAGAATTGGAAGCTTTTATTCAGCGGTTTAGCGCCAACGCCTCCAAATCCAAGCAGGCCACTTCACGGAAGAAACAGCTCGAGAAGCTGACCCTCGAAGATATCAAGCCTTCTTCCAGAAAATACCCTTTCATTAATTTCAAGGGCGAGAGGGAAGCGGGAAAACAAATCTTAACGGTCGAGAACCTTTCCAAAAGCATAGATGGCGAGGTTGTGTTGGATAAGATCAATCTTATCATGAATAAAGGGGATAAAATTGCTTTTGTTGGACCCAATGGATTAGCCAAAACCACCCTATTCCAAATATTGATGGGTGAGCTTGAAGCGGACAGCGGCGATTTCACTTGGGGGATTACAACTTCAAGGGCTTATTTTCCAAAAGAGAATGCTTCGTTTTTTGATGGATGCGACCTGACCTTAGTGGATTGGATGCGCCAGTACTCCAAGGATCAAGATGAAAACTTCGTCCGCGGTTTTTTGGGAAGGATGTTATTTTCCGGCGAAGAGGCCTTGAAGAAAGCCAGCGTTTTGTCCGGGGGAGAGAAAGTGCGCTGCATGTTTTCGCGAATGATGCTCGGCGGGGCAAATGTGCTGTTGCTGGACGAACCTACGAACCATTTGGATTTGGAATCCATTACTGCTCTGAACAACGGGCTAATTGACACGGACTGCACCACATTGTTTGTCTCCCATGACCACCAGTTTATTCAAACCATAGCCAACCGCATCATCGAAATTACGCCAAAAGGCTTGATCGATAAAGTCACCACTTATGAAGAGTATCTTGAAAACAGTGATCTGCAGAAGCAGCGTGAAGAGATGTATGCTTAAATTAGAGAAGCCAGGGTCATCAAGCCTTGGCTTTTTTGTGTCCAGTCATATTTTACCGCTAATTTTTTTGCCTTCCGTATGGTACGTTTATCTAAAAGCTTATGCGGAGAGGATAACATGATCATGGTACATAATAGAAATTGGGGAAGCCAAGAAAATTTGTTTATTCTTGTTACGGTCATCATCTTATTTATTGGAATCATTCTGGTACCAGCGAGAATTCACGCGGAAAGCACCTTCTTCTCTTTATCCAAAGGCATGTCGGGACCGCAAGTCTCGGAACTGCAGAGAAACCTGCAGGAACTCGGGTTTTTCAAGTACCCCAGTATTACCGGATATTTCGGTGTCGTCACGAAACAAGCAGTTGAAGATTTTCAGCTGGCTTATGGGTTACGTGCAACAGGGATGGTTGACGAGTCAAGCCAAACGGCTATCGCCCATGCGGTGGTCAAGCAGGATATGATGTCAAACGCATTACGCTATATCGGTGTGCCCTACCGATGGGGAGGGACAACCCCGGTCTCAGGTTTTGATTGTTCGGGTTTTGTCTATTTTATGTTTCAGTCCCACGGGATTAGTATGAGCCGCACCACTTCAAGCCAACTTTTTACAATGGGAGTGCCCGTTGAGAGAAGCTTGTTGCAACCCGGTGATTTGGTTTTTTTCAGTATGAGCATTTCAGGACAGGTTTCCCATGTGGGGTTTTATCTGGGGGACGGCAAATTCATTTCGGCCTTAAGCTCGAAGGGCATCTATATCCAGTCGCTCAATACGGTGTATTGGGGATCACGTTATTTGGGGGCGAAGAGGGTGTATTGAAAAATAGTTATACATCTAATCCCCACTTTGTGGTATTTTATAATCATACATAGAACTTAGAGGAGTGTTTGGTTGTGGGGATTTTTGATTTTATCAAGGGTCAGGTTATTGAGGTTATTGAATGGACGGATGCCTCAGACAACACCATGGTCTATCGATTTCCGGTGCTTAACCAGCAGATTAAGATGGGGGCCCAGTTGACGGTGAGAGAGTCTCAAGTTGCTGTGTTCGTGAATGAAGGCAAAGTTGCTGATCTGTTTTTACCCGGCCTGCACAAGCTTTCTACTCAAAACCTGCCAGTCATGACATCTTTGAAATCATGGAAATATGGGTTTAATTCTCCGTTTAAGGCAGAAGTGTATTTTATTAATATGAAGCCATTTACGGATCAGAAATGGAGTACAATCAACCCGATTGTGGTTCCCGTCAGCGAGCCCGGTGTTTTGCGGCTGCGCGCCTTTGGTATTTATTCTTTCCGTGTAGCGGATGCTGAGAAATTTATGATGCAAATTTTTGGCACCAATCAGATTTATGATACAGAGTACATACAGGGGCAGCTAAAAAGCGCATTGGTTTCGGGAATATCCGGCCTCCTTCCTGAATCCAAGATAGCGGCGCTTGATTTAGCCGGCTTCTATGATGAATTAGGCACACAAGCCAAGGACAGAATACAACATCGTTTTCAAACGCTGGGTTTGGAAATGGCCTCGTTGATCATTGAGAACATATCACTTCCCGAGGAGGTGGAGGGCGCCTTGGATCAGAAGTCCAAGCTGAATATTCTGGGCAACTTGCAGGAATACGCCAAGCTGAAGACGGCCGATGCTATGATAGAGGCGGCCAAGAATCCGGGCGGCGGGCTTGCAAGTGCTGATGCTGAAATAGCCGTGGGACAAGTGGCGGCAGGTACGCCGAAGGGAGCAGCAGGATCATCGGCGGAAGCTGCGGCAGAAGATCCAGCCGTAACGTTGGAGATAGCCTCCATCGCTCCAAAAAAACCGCGGAACCGCAGATCCAATGTAAACAAGAAAGTGAAATGCGTCCAATGTGATATGAAGATAGCCCGCGGATCTAAGTTTTGTCCTGAATGCGGCATGGCTCAAGTAACGATTCAGCTGTGCACCTCCTGCGGCGGTAAACTGCTGGAAGGGACCAAGTTCTGCGCGGAGTGCGGTACGAAAGCGGAGTAGTCTAGAGTAAACTTCCCTGTGGTTTCAAAGCATATTTAAGATTCGAAAAAGACCTTATATAAGTAGGCTCGAAAAATGACGCCATTTAGGGTCCAGAAAGGAACCTATTGTTTATAGTCGCCTGATTTTTCCGATGTATACTATACCTAAGGTCAAAGAAGGAACTTAAATCAGTATGGAAGTACTATTTTTTTGCAATAGGGTTTAATTGAGACCTTATTTTAAACAGTCTTACGGCTAAGCTCTGTCTGAACAGTAGAGAAAGTTTCTTCTTCTATCGTATTGAACCTATCGGGTGCGGGGGGCGGATGGTTTGCGCTTGGATCCTCCACTGGGTGATGGCCCGCGCGTAGATTTTAAGGAACCGTCACGCTTCGGCCGATCAGTGGGAGCTCCCGCTCGCCGCTGACTGCTGGCCCTAAATGCACCATCGCGTTTCGGCCCTGTTGATGCCGAACCGCCTTCTTGGGTGGCCCTAAACGAACCATCGCGTTTCGGACGTTCGGATAAACTCCCGCTTGAAGGTCCGTTGATACCGCGGCTTGAACCGCCGCCAGTTCTGCTTCCGCTCTTAAATCCAGATCGTCCAACATCTTTAGAAAATGCTGATGATGGTCTGGTTGATCCGCTTCGTTTGAAGCTTCCAGATCTTTCAGAGTTTCCTTCACTTGCGGAATTCTCTCTTACGATCCTAACGTTTTCCGATTCTTCCCGACCAGCACGGCCTTGACCGGAAGTGCTCCGATCCTTGTCGAAGGAAGGCTTTCTGTCTAATCCGGAAGCACTGCGATCCTTTCCGTAGGAGGATTTCCTCTCCGATCCTGCAGCACTGCGATCCTGTCCGTAGGTGGTTTTTCTGGGTCGGGAAGCACTTTGTTCTGGTCCGTCGGCCGTTCTTCTGCCTGCTCCGGATGTCCGTCCCGCTCTAGGTATGCTGCCTCCTGCACTTGCACCAGAAGCTCTGCCATCTCCTGCATTCCTGCGGTTTCTCCCGGCGGATTCCCTGTTTTCCTTGTGAAAGTCTCCTCTCTTAGCCGGTTTATAGAGAATCGGCACCCCTTCCGCTGAAGTTCTCTCCAACCTCTTGTGTATTCCATCCTCTATTAATTGAAGATAAGGCTTGTCCGTTGGAGATACAAAGGTAAAAGCAATCCCGGTTTGCCCCGCCCGTCCTGTACGCCCAATCCGGTGAATATAGCTCTCCACATCGTGGGGGATATCATAATTAAAGATGTGGGTGATGCCTTCAATATCCAATCCTCTTGCCGCCACATCCGTCGCGACTAACAATTGAATCTTGGCATTGCGGAATTTCTTCATAACTTGTTCCCGTTTGGCTTGAGTCAAGTCTCCGTGTAATTCATCCGAATTGTAACCCCGTTCAACCAGCAGCGCATTCAAAGTATTAGCCCGCCGTTTAGTTCTGCAGAATACAATGGCTAAATAAGGAACATATTTATCAATCATCAGGCACAAAGCGTCCGGTTTCTCGCGGTCGGAAGTTTCAATGACCACCTGTTTGATTTCATCCAGGGTAATATGCTTTTCTTTACTCTGCACCTGGATGTCTAATGGCTTTCGCATGAAACCGGCAGCTAATGTGCGTATAGCTGGGGGCATGGTGGCGGAAAAAAGCATGGTTTGTTTTTTATAAGGAGTCTGCGAGATGATTTCTTCGACATCCTTCAGAAAACCCATATGGAGCATTTGATCTGCTTCATCTAACACAAGCATGGATAACCCGTTTAATTGGACGGTTCCCCGACGCAAATGATCAAGCAGCCGTCCGGGTGTGCCAATCACGATATGTATGGCGCCTTTCAATTTCTTGACTTGGCTTTCAACATCCTGACCGCCATAGGCCGCTAGTACATTGACTCCAACCACAGTGCTAAGCTTCTTTACTTCTGTGGTGATTTGCAGCGCCAACTCCCGGGTAGGGGTGATAATCAAAGCTTGCACAAACGGGCTTTCCGGTTTAATTCTCTCCATAATCGGCAAAGCAAAAGCCAGTGTTTTACCCGTTCCTGTCTGGGCTTGAGCAATGACATCCTGACCGTCAAGAAGTGGAGGAATGGATTTATCTTGAATAGGCGTTGCCTGAGTAACACCACTATCCTTCAATAAAGCAACAAGTTCTTCGCGAATGCCCAAAGCTGTAAAATTAGAAGACATAGTGTAAGTAACCTCTTTCTACAATAAGATATCTCAATATCATAACATTGAAGAAGGATTACCGCCAATGAAATGCGATTTTCTTGACGGCAAGGAATTACTTTTTACCCGTTTTCACAGTTTGGTTTGTACCCCAAACTTGTGCAGCCATTTGATTAAACTCTGGCGAATAGTCGTTTAAAGAGTTTCCTTGTCGGGCAATAATAGAATATACATTCATCCGGTTGATTACATCGCGGTTGGCTGAAATATATACTTCAAGCAGTTGGGGGTAAGCCAATCGAAGTTTATGGGCAATT
>DASWUO010000531.1:0-5554 GCA_036401615.1 Bacilli bacterium
ATTACGTGATTTTCCCAAATCTTCTCGAACATCGTTTTCTTTGTCATTTTGTCTATTCACCTCTTAAGAAATAATATAACATTTCTTTCTTCATAGTTCCAAGATATAATATCTATAAGCTTAATAGGCAGATGATATAAAGACCATTGCTAATGGAGGTATACTTATGGAATTTCGTCAATTGCAATATGCCATGCAGATCGCTGTGGATAAGAATTTCTCACGTGCTGCAGAGAAGCTTCACATTGCCCAACCTTCTCTAAGCCAACAATTATCGAAGCTGGAGAAGGAATTGGGGGTCCTGCTTTTTCAACGCAACACGAACGCGGTAGAAATTACTCACGCGGGGACTTTATTTATGGAGAAGGCCAATAAGATTATTGATATGGTCGAGCAGCTGAAGAAAGAGATGGACGATATTTCCCAGATGCGCAAGGGCAAACTTGTTGTGGGATGTTTACCGATTACCGGCTCTCATATCCTTCCTATTGTACTTCCGGTGTTTCAAGCCAAATACCCTGAAATCGAAATCGTTCTGGTCGAGGAGACTACAGCGAATCTGGAAAGGTTAACCTCCAATGGCCAGACGGATGTTTGTATTCTATCCCTTCCTATCCATGAGCCGTCTTTGATTTATAGAACGATTGTCCGGGAGGAGATTTGTCTTGCTGTCCCGCAGCAGCATGTTCTGGCAGGTGGATTGGGTCTTAATTCAGCAGAGGCTCTCTCGGGCATCGCGAAGATAAATATTGAAGACTTGAAAGGCGAATCCTTTATCTTTTTAAAAAAAGGGCAAGGGTTTCGAAATATAGCAATAGATTTGTGTAAAGAAGCGGGGTTTATGCCCAATATTGTGTTCGAGAGCAGCAACATTGAAACTGTACAGTCTCTTGTTGCTGCCGGAATGGGAATCGCTTTTGTGCCGCAGATGGTAACTAGAGATAAATGGAGCCACTTCGCTCCAGTGTATTTACCCCTATCGCACCCTCATGCTTCACGCACATTAGTCATTGCCTATCGCAAGGGCAGATACCTGACCAAGGCGGCCGAAGCCTTTATTCAAACACTGCAGGAAGAAATGATTTAGTATAACTCAGGCCGGCGGTCTTCAAATATGGGAATCATGGCGCGTACCTTATCCACATGTCCAAGATCAACCGCCGCGAAGATGATTTCTTCTTGCTCCCCGCCTTCGGCAATAATTTCTCCCCAAGGATCAATGATCATGGAATGCCCGAAAAAATCCGTTGTTCCACTGACTCCAACGCGATTGCAGGCTACTACAAACATCTGGTTCTCAATTGCTCTCGCCATGAGTAGTGTCCGCCAGTGATGAAGTCTCGGTTTAGGCCATTGAGCGGGTACGAATAAGATTTTTGCCCCATCCAGTGCCAACTTTCTTGTAAGCTCAGGAAAACGAATATCATAACATACCATCATCCCGGCCGAAATATCTTCCAGGGGAAAGCTGCCCACTTTTGTTCCGCTTACCAGATGCTTCTCCTCACTCATTAAACGGAATAGGTGAATTTTCGAATAATCCGCTGTAATCTGTCCTTGCCGGTCAAAAACATAGATAGTGTTGCGCACATTCGATCCGATTCTTTCCGCAATGGAACCACCTACGATATTTACTTGATGTTCTTTGCAAAAGTTAGATAAAAAGTTTTTCGTTCTCGAACCATTTTCATCAGCCAAATCTTGAATTTCATCCAAGGCATAACCGGTGTTCCACATTTCCGGCAGCATAATCACATCGGGTTTTACAGAAGATCTCACGGCCTCTTCAAGCTTATTGGCAATTTTAACAAAATTCATATCAGGTTGACCGATGCTAACATCTATTTGCAATAAAGAGAGCTGCAATTTATTTTTCTCCATAACCTTCACCTCTTGCCATTTTTCTTATCTTAACATAAATAATATTCTTTCTAAAATCATTAAAAAGTGGTACATTATTTCATTATATCGCTAGAACGATTGGAGTTACTTATATGAAAACTTCCCATGATCCCAACAAGACCGCATTTCCTATTAGAGCGGCAAAACGAATGCAGAATTTACCTGTGCAGTTTTTCGCCAATCTGGTGAATAAAGCCAATCGTGAAGTAGCTAATGGACATGATGTCATAAACTTGGGTCAGGGCAATCCGGATCTGCCTACTCCCGGGCATATCGTCAAATCGCTGCAGGAAGCGGCAGAAAATCCGCAATATCACCGATACCCTCCTTTTAGCGGTTTCCGCTTTCTGAAAGAAGCAATCGCCCACAGATATAAGGAAGACTACAACGTCTCCCTCGATCCGGATCAAGAGGTAGCCATTCTGTTCGGCGGCAAAACCGGCCTGGTGGAGATAAGTCAATGCTTGCTTAATCCAGGCGATGTGTGTCTGGTTCCTGATCCGGGTTATCCCGATTACTGGTCTGGTGTGGCATTGGCCGGAGCGGAAATGGCCTTCATGCCCTTGCTTGAATCCAACAAATTTCTGCCGGATTATTCTGCGATCTCCCCTTCTGTCCTGGGGAAAGCCAAGTTGATGTTTATTAACTACCCGAACAATCCAACATCGGCAACCGCACCTGCCTCCTTCTATGAAGAAACCGTTAGTTTCGCTGAAAGGCACGGTATTGTGGTGGCCAGTGATTTTGCCTATGGGGCTATTGGTTTTGATGGACTGAAACCTCTAAGTTTTCTGCAAACACCTGGGGCCAAAGAAGTGGGAATTGAATTCTATACTCTTTCGAAAACCTATAATATGGCCGGTTGGAGAGTTGGTTTTGCCCTTGGAAATCCTGAAATTATCAGGCTCATTAACTTGATGCAGGACCACTATTATTGCAGTTTGTTTGGAGGAATTCAAGCAGCCGCAGCCACTGCACTTATCTCGTCGCAGGAATGCGTAAAAGATCTGTTAAATCAATACGAAAAACGCAGAAACACGTTATTTCATGCGCTTCATCGCATAGGTTGGAATGCTGACCCGTCACCCGGTTCGTTCTTTACCTGGCTTCCTGTTCCTAAAAAATATGATTCTTCTTCTCTTGCCGATCTTCTGCTGGAACAAGCGAAAATTGTAGTAGCCCCAGGCATCGGATTTGGTAAGCATGGGAATAGCTACATTAGATTAGGTTTACTGACCTCGGAGTCGCGATTGGAAGAAGCTGTTGAACGGATCGGAAAATTAAATTTATTCTGACGCGCCTTTAAATTTCTTGATTGTAAATAATCCAGACGATATAATAAAAGCCATATACCAATTAAGAAAATAAGGGGATTATACATGAGATTAATCACTAGATCGGATTTTGACGGATTGGTTTGCGCTATGCTATTTAGAAAGATGGATATGATAAATGAAATTAAGTTTATCCACCCCAAAGATCTGCAGGATGGAACCATAGATGTGACAAGCAATGATATTCTGGCTAACGTCCCTTACGCACCCGGCTGCGGCTTATGGTTTGATCATCATTCCAGCGAACTGGAAAGGATGGCCGTAAAGGTAGATTTTATAGGAGCATCGAGAATTGCCCCGAGTGCAGCCAGAGTGGTATACGATTATTACGGCGGACGCGGGAAATTTGGTGACATTGATGACATTATGGCTGGGGTAGACAAAGCGGATTCCGCCCAATTTTCGGCTGATGACATATTAAACCCTAAGGGTTGGGACTTTCTCTCCTTTATTATGGATGCCCGTACCGGGTTAGGGCGGTTTCGGGATTTTCGGATCAGTAATTATCAACTCATGGAAAACCTTGTAGATGTTTGTGCAGTTATGCCGGTTGAAGACATTCTTGAGTTACCGGATGTTAAAGAACGTATTATTCGTTACCATGAATTGGATGAGAAATTTCGGGCTATGCTTAAAGAAAATACAAGAACAGACGGTAATGTAATTATCACTGACCTGCGCGGGACAACAGAAATTTTCCCCGGCAACCGCTTTATGATCTACGCGCTTTACCCGGAGCAGAACATTTCCATCTGGGCCATTGATGGAAAAGCTCAACAAAATTGTGTGTTTGCTTGTGGTCACAGCATTATCAACCGAACATCCAAGACCGACACCGGGAAGTTAATGCTGCAATATGGCGGCGGCGGACATCAAGCGGCCGGCACTTGCCAAATCCCTTATGATCAAGCGGACCAAGTACTTCAAGAGCTGATAGATACTATGAAGAAGAATGGTTAAAGCGGGCCTTTCGCCTTTCATTGGGTGAAAGGTTTTAATTTATAAATAGGAAGTGATCGTCTTGCGGCAGCGAATTGTAGTCAAGATTGGAAGTAGCTCGCTGACCTCTTTGGAAGGCGGTTTGAATCAAGAAAAAATCCGTTTTTTTGCAAATGAACTCGTTGACCTTCATAACGCTGGTTTTCAGGTTCTCCTTGTCACATCAGGGGCCGTGGCTGCCGGCCATAAACAAATCGGATTTACAACCCGACCCAAAGCAGTTCACGAGAAACAAGCTGCTGCTGCAGTCGGGCAAGCTTTACTTATGAATGCCTATAATGAAGCTTTCAGAAAATTCGACCGGAATGTTGCCCAGATTCTATTAACCCGATATGATTTCTCTAATCGCAAAAGAGTTCATAACGCTCTGATGACTATAGAAGAGCTTCTAAACCGACAAGTGATTCCGATTATTAACGAGAATGATACGGTATCAACCGATGAGCTTAAATTTGGCGATAATGATATGTTATCTGCCCTGGTTGCTAATCTAACCAAAGCCCAACAGTTAATTATATTGACGGATACAGATGGACTATATACGGAAGATCCCCGTAAGAATATTCATGCTAAACGAATTGAACGGGTTGAAGAAATTACCGAGCACATATTCCAAATCTCCGGCGGATCCAACACGGCCGTTGGAACGGGAGGCATGCGTTCGAAGATTGAAGCTGCAAGAATTACATTAAGGGGCGGAATTCCCGTCTTTATTGGCAACGCCGTGGATTCGGGCGATCTTTCCTTAGCTGTTCAGGGGACTGGAAAAGGAACTTATTTTGACACCAAATTGCAGACTTTATCTATGAAAAAGCAATGGGTGGGCTTTCATTCTCTCACCCAAGGAACCATCATAGTAGATCGGGGTGCTGAAACGGCACTGTTATCGGGAGGCAAGAGCTTGCTTCCTGCGGGAGTTAAAGAGATTCAAGGTGAGTTTCACCCGGGTGACGTTGTGGAAGTTCATAATCTTGAAAATCATACGATTGGCCGCGGTGTTGTAAACTATGCTTCATGGCAGTTAAAAGCAACCGCCGGCCTCAGTTCGGACGAAGTACACAAAAGGGTCGATGTGACACGTATAGAAGTCATCCATCGTGATGAATGGATAACATTGGCTTCTAAATTCTAGTTTCGTTTTCTGTATCCCAATCTCATGACAGGCGGTGAGCTTCGTGAGCGAAGCCAAGGAAAAATCCAAGTTGGCCAAACAAGCATCGTATATATTAAGCATGTTAAACAGCAGCCAAAAGAATGAAGCTCTTATGCTCATGGCTGATGCATTAATTTCCGAACAGGATTCCATCCTAAAGGCTAAC
>DASWUO010000532.1:0-3935 GCA_036401615.1 Bacilli bacterium
TACAATATGTTCTATTACACGATAATTGTCAAAGCTTCTTACGTCACATTCTAATAGGAGAACTTGGTCTAGACTGCGATTTACCGCAAAGATCGTTAACTCCTCGAGCTCTTCGTTATAAACGGCTGTCGATTCCAGAAAAGGGACATCTGTAAAATCGATAGAGTCATATTTTGGAGAAGAAACCACCGGATTTAATGCGATGCCCCTTCCATAAACCGATGCGTGAAGATATGGATAGAATATCGTTTGCTTCCAGGCTGCTCCATTGTTTTCCGTCATAATCGGTGCAATAACATTCACTAATTGTGCCATACAAGCCATCTTCACCCGGTCAGCATGCTTAATGAAAGTAATTAACATACAACCGACAAGAAGTGCATCCTCGAAATTATACACGTCTTCAAGCTGTGGCGGAGCAATGGTCCAAGGTTCGATTTGGCGATCGGCATCATTGGAGTGATACCATACATTCCATTCATCGAAGCTTATATTCATTGTTTTTTTGCTGCGTTTTTTTGCTTTGGTGTAATCGCAGGCAGCAATAACCGTGCAAATAAATTGGTCCATATCTAATGATTGAGCCAAATAATTGGCCGAATTATTGTTCTTGTTCCCGTAATACTGATGCATGGAAATAAAATCGACACTATCGTAGGTATGTTCAAGTGTGCTACTCTCCCATTGAGGGAACGTAGGCATACTGGAACTGGAGCTTCCGCAAGAGACCAACTCAATCGTCGGATCTAACAGCCTCATTGCTTTTGCCGTTTCCACTGCCAAACGGCCATATTCATCCGCCGTTTTATGACCGATCTGCCAAGGTCCGTCCATTTCGTTGCCCAAGCACCACGTTTTAACTTTATGAGGTTCTTTATAACCATGGGATTGGCGTAAATCACTATAATAGGAACCACCTGGATGATTGCAATATTCCAACAAGTTTCGTGCAGCATCAATCCCTCTTGTTCCCAGATTAACGGCCATCATCACTTCAGTGTTTACCAGCTTAGCCCATTCAAAAAATTCGTTAGTTCCAATCCAATTGGGCTCCGTCGTTCTCCAAGCCAATTCTAGTCGGGGAGGCCTGCTTTCAACAGGACCAACGCCATCTTCCCAGTTATATCCAGATACAAAATTACCACCTGGATAACGGACAATAGGCACCTTTAATTCTCTGACCATTTGAACGACATCCTGCCGAAAACCCTTTTCGTCTGCTTGCGGATGACCCAGTTCATAAATACCACCGTACACGCACCTGCCTAGATGTTCGACAAACGAACCATAAATACGGGGATCAATTGAAGAAATTGCAAAATCTTTATCTAAAATCATCTTTGCTTTCAATAAACTGCTCATCTTTTTCTTCCTTCCACAAACACATTTCCTCCGTCTGGAGAGTATTTGTTTAGTAATACCTTTATGCGGTCTATCAGCCTTTTACCCCGCCTACTGTCAAGCCCGATACAAAATAACGCTGAAACATAACAAAGAGGATAAGAATTGGAACAATGGCCAGAACGGATCCCGCAATCAAAACTTGATAATTGTTTCCGTAAGGTGTCAGTAAAGTGGCCAATCCGATCGGAAGCGTAAGCTGATCCGTGGTTTTCAAAACAATTAAAGGCCACAAAAAATTGTTCCAACTGCCTAGGGCTTGCAGGATGGCCATAGCGCCAAAGGCTGGAAGCATTAGCGGAACCATGATTCTAAAGAAAATACCCATCTCCGAACATCCGTCAACCCGACCTGCATCCATAAATTCCTTTTCCAACCCGCTGGCATACTGGCGAAAGAAAAAAATCGGTAAAGGAGCGACCATAAATGGCAGGATCACACCAGAGTAGGTATTAATTATTTTCAATACAATAGCCAACTTGTATAATGGGAGCATAATAATTTCCACTGGGATCGTTAACACGACAAGAACTGCTCCAAAAATCACATTTCTCCACTTGAATTTATACATTGCCAGCCCATATCCCACCATGGAGGATAATAATAGGGAGGATGCAGTAAACAGAACGGTCACTAGAATACTGTTCTTATACCATGCCAGATAATTCTGGCCTGTTTTTGTTGTGGCTGATAAAATTTCAATATAATTTGTAAAATTCATGATTTCAAGATCAAATTTTACGTTCAATCCAAACCGCAACAATTCCTTGGCCGGCTTTAAGGAGGCTAATGTAAGGGCATATAATGGAAATAAAGCCAAGATGGCCATGCCGCTGAAAATTACCAATAAAATAAAGGATGAGAGGGATAAAGAATATTTTTGTGCCATATCTATTATTCCCCCTTCTTAAACAAACCGAAAAATTTTAACTGAATCCCATTTATGACCATCGTAATCGCAAATAATATAAGGCCTACAGCGGCTCCAAAACCCATTTCGTTACGTTCAAGTCCCGTTTGATAAATATATCCGATAATGGTTGAGCCGATACCATTGGGGGATCTGTTGCCGCCCCATAGCATATAGCTTTCAGCAAACATGGAATATCCTCCGTAAATGCTAATCGTCAGGACATAGATCGTTACTGGCTTCAAGTAAGGCAGGGTTATTTTCAAAAATTTATCCCATGCGGTCGCTCCGTCAATTTCTGCCGCTTCGTAGATCTCATTCGGAATGCTCTGTAAAGCGGATAAAAAATAAAGAAGGTTTACACCCATCCAACGCCATGATGCCAAAAGAACCAAGACAAACATCCCTGTGGTGGAACTCAGCAGCCATTTTTGCGTGGAGCCGCCGAATAAATGGACGAACGTGTTCATCAAAGCTGTATCCTGTCCGCCAAACGCCAATCTGAAAATAATACCGGCAACTACGACAGAAGTGAGCGCAGGGATAAATAGGGCAGCCCTGAAAAAATTACGAAACTTCATCACCTTGGAATTTAGAAATACGGCAATAACCAGAGGTGCGGGAATCAAAATAAGTAGTGTAAAAAAGGTATATTTAGTACTGTTGGATACTGCTTTTAGAAAATCCGGGTTCCATATTCTTTTATAGTTATCCAATCCTACAAATGTACTGGCTCCGGGAAGCACTTCTTGAAAACTCATGATGATCGTGCTGAAAACAGGATAGGCGAAGAATAACAAAAAGGAAATGACAAAAGGAGCTACGAATATATAAGGAGCAGCCTTTTTTGAATAAAACAATTGCATTCTGAAATTCCTCCTTTCTTAAAGACAATCACTAGCTCTGCATATAAGCAGTGCTAGTGATTGTTGCTGCTGAAGGATTGATTATTTTCTTAATTCATCTGAAATTGCTTTAAGCACTGCTGCCGGATCTTTACCATCATTTATAACTTGAAAAACGGCTTTTTGTTTAACTGCGTCGGAAGCGGCAGGAGTATTTTCTCCAACATTAACCGGGAATATTTCGCCCTTAATTGAAGTCAAGGTTTCAAAAATATTCGTTCCAAAATAATCGGTGAATTTATTTGCCTCTTTCAACTCAGGTGCTTCCCATACATCGGTACGAACCGGGTCAAAACCAAGCTGTTTCCAAATCTCAATGTTTCCAACCTTCGACAATTTGGCGAAAGCTAAGAAATTCGTAGCTAACTTTACATGTTCCGATGATTTGGTAACAACAGTTGCTGTACCACCCATACCTGCTGACCTGAAACCGCCTGTTTCCCATGACGGCATAGGACGAATAATCATTTTTCCTTTCAAATCAGGCATATAATCGGTGAATCTTCCCATGTACCAGAAAGGCATCCAAATGGAAGCTGCACCGCCGCCATTCATAAAGCCATAATATTCTTCAGCATGATGGAAACCACCTGGAGCAGCTATTAGGGTTTTTTCTTTATAAAGTTTTTGCAGGAATTCTAAAGTTTTGATGTTGGTTTCATTATCCAGAACAACTTTGCCGTCTTTATCCAGAAAGTCGGATTTTTGCTGTGAAATCA
>DASWUO010000533.1:0-5923 GCA_036401615.1 Bacilli bacterium
AGTGATACTCTTCGGAAGCCGCTCTCATCTGCGCGAACCCTTGGGCATAAGAGCAAATCTTGCTGGCGTACAACGCTTTTCTTACGGCTTCGGTAAACTCTTGTTTATCCACTGATAAACCCGATGTTGCAGGTCCCTTTAGCAGGGAACTCGCAAGAACCCGTTCTTCTTTCATCGCTGAAATAAATCGCGAGAAAACCGATTGTGTAATGATGGACAAAGGAACTCCCAAATCCAAAGCACTTTGACTGGTCCACTTGCCGGTGCCCTTCTGTCCGGCAGAGTCCAAGATAACATCAACCATCGGTTGCCGGGTGTCGGGATCCTTTTTCCTAAAGATATCAGCAGTGATCTCAATCAAATAACTGTCTAATTCACCTTTGTTCCATTCGCTGAACACCTCATGCAATTCATCTGCGTTCAAGCCCAACACATCTTTTAATAAATGATAGGCCTCGCCAATAAGCTGCATATCCCCGTATTCAATACCGTTATGTACCATCTTGACATAGTGTCCAGCCCCATCCGGACCAATATATGTACAGCAAGGCTCCCCGTCGACTTTGGCGGAGATAGCTGTTAGTATAGGCTCAACTAATCTGTAGGCACTTTCTTGACCACCAGGCATAATAGAAGGCCCTTTTAAAGCACCCTCTTCACCGCCGGAAACCCCGGTACCGATAAAGCGGAAACCTAAAGCCTCTAATTCCTTATTCCTTCTTTGCGTATCGGGGAAGAAGGAATTCCCTCCATCAATCAAGATATCGCCTTCATGCAAATGCGGGATCAATTGATTAATTGTATCATCCGTGGGTTTGCCGGCCATGACCATCAATAATATTTTTCTGGGAGTTTCTAAGGACTGGACAAATTCTTCAATGGAATAAGTGCCTTTTAAATTCTTACCCGATGCCTCACTGATTAACTCATCCGTTTTTTGCGGCGACCTGTTAAACACAGATACCGAAAATCCCCGACTTTCTATGTTTAACGCTAAGTTTTTACCCATAACCGCCAAGCCTACGACACCAATCTGTTGCTTTTCCATTCTGTTCCACCCTTTGTTTGATCTATTTTCATGTTTTATTGTACTCTTTTTTTATAAAAAATGAAACTGGGACACAAAAAGCCACCTGCTCCCTTCACAGATGGCCTCATCTTATTCTTATTAAATTATGCTTGTGCATTCACATGGTCCTTTCGCAGATTAGTCATTTTCTATCCTTCAATCCTTGAAGATTACATTTCCAATACAAGCATTTCCTGCCTAAGATCCACAAGCCTCTCCTTCGAGTTATAAATATCTTCTTCAATCCCCGATAGAATCGCATCCTGCAATGTAGTTAACTCATAATCCATTTCCATCCGAAGAACCGGAATACGATCCTCAATGCGGGTCGATTTAAAGGCTTGAATGATTTCTTCGACGGTGACCAACAGCTCTTTCTGGTAAATGACTTTATAATCTACGCCGGAAATCTCGACAAGTCTTATCACTTCGCCAAACATGATGTTTTCTATGACAATTTGCCGATCCTTGAACCGCTTGACAATGGCATGCCCCCGCGTATCTTCAATCAACTTCTCCATCAGGAATGAAAGCCTCTCATCTTTAAATGAATAATTCCCGACAATTTTATAGCGGTCCCCCACACGATGAAATTTCAATTTTACGAGCTTGCGTCCGCTCCGAATCGAAATAATAAAGTGGTGCTCACTCTCATTCCAGTACAAAGAATATCCTTCTTGGATCAGAGCTTTGATAAAGCTTTGGATTAGCCGACGATCAAACCTCAACTCAAGGTTGCAATACTCCACCTCATAACTTTTATTCACGTCAATCCCTCCTGCAAGAAGAATGTTTGTTGACAGAATGTTCTGACAACTTACTATTATCATATACTGATTAGTATGTTTTAGCAACTTGGATTATTGATTAATATGAAAATAAAGTCTTCATAGCCTATCCGCTTTAAGAAGCGCTTTATCCTCCTTGTACAAGTATGCTATATTAGCTGTATCCCCATACTTATCATGATCTATAACAGGAGGTGCGCTTTGTCATTCACAGGTTTTAATCAAACAGATTTCGATGTATTCGAGGTGCCCGGGCTTGAAGCACGAATGAGCACCCTTATTGCTAATGTAAGGCCTAAACTTCAGATATTGGGAGAGCACCTGGCCCCCTTCCTTTCCGTTCTGTGCGGCGAACCGATGTGTCTCCACGTAGCAAGGCATGCCCGTAGAAAAGTGAACCCTCCCAATGATACCTGGGTTGCTTGGTCCAACAATAAAAGAGGCTATAAAGCCCATCCCCACTTTCAAGTCGGACTGTTCTCTACCCATCTGTTTATCCAATTTGCCATCATCTATGAAAGCAATCATAAAATCACCTTCGCCAACCATTTTGAGAAACAGCTTAATAAGACTAAAAAGGCAATCCCGGATTATTTCTTTTGGTCTTTAGACCACACCCTGCCCCAAACGACACTCCACCGTAAAATGGGTAAAGAGGATTTTCAACAAGTGGTGTACAAGCTGCGCCATTTGAAGAATTCCGAGGTATTATGCGGACTGGAGGTTCCCCGGGAAGATCCTGTTCTAACGGATGGTCCCCGTTTACTTAAGCTGATTGAAGATACTTTTTCGAAACTGCTTCCTCTTTATAAATTGTCGTTTTAGCACGAATGGGGAGTTGATGTCGATGGCAGAACATTCAGAATGTATTCGGATCGAACACGTGGGTAAGAGCTTTGGTGAAAAAGTGGTATTAAAGGACATTTCATTACAGGTATCACATTCAGAGATATTTGGTTTATTGGGTCCTTCGGGAGCCGGAAAAACAACCTTGGTCAAGATGATTGCAGGTATCGATATGGCTACATCCGGAGCTGTATATGTTCTTGGCGGGAAAATGCCGAAATTGGATATCATGGGCCAATTGGGCTATATGTCCCAGTCGGATGCATTATATGGTGAGTTGACAGCTTTGGAGAATCTTGAATTTTTCGGAGCTTTATATGGATTGAAAGGAAAACCCTGCAGAAAGCGGATTATGGAAGTTATGGAATTGGTGAATCTGTCCGGCGAACTTAAAAAACAGGTTTCTAATTATTCCGGGGGCATGAAACGCCGCCTCTCCCTTGCTATTGCTATGCTGCACCAACCGCAAATTTTGATTCTGGATGAACCTACGGTTGGAATAGATCCGGTATTACGGAAATCGATTTGGGAGGAACTCAATCTTCTGAGTAAGGAAGGGACTGCCATTCTATTAACGACTCATGTAATGGATGAGGCTGACAAGTGCCATCGTCTGGGCATGATTCGCAATGGTGAGCTTATTGCTCTTGGAACACCCGACGCACTTAAACAGGAAACAGGCTCAGCTAACATTGAAGATGCCTTCCTAACCTATGGAGGTGTGAGAGCATGAGAATCCAAGCCTTGATCATCCGTATTCTAAGACAGTTTATTCATGATAAAAGATCCTTAGCCTTAATGATTGTGGCTCCTATGCTTATTCTAACACTGATGTCGCTGGTGTTTAACGGCAAAACTTATGAACCTGATATTGCCGTAGTTGATGTTTCTGACGCAATCCTTACGAAGTTGGAAGCAAATGACGCAAATATTGTCGAATATACATCTTCCGAGGCCGAACAGGCTCTGAAAAACGCTGAGATTGATGCGATCTTCAGGATGGAAGATGGCAAACCTTCGGTTATGTTGGAAGGGAGCGACCCGTCGGTCAATAAATCCGTGATTTTACTTCTGCAAAAGATCGCTCAGGATCTAAGTCCCGCAGCCGGAATAATGGAGCCTAATATCACTTTCCTTCACGGATCGCAAGACATGGCTGCTTTTGATAATTTTGGTCCGGTACTGGTTGGTTTTTTTGTATTCTTCTTTGTCTTTCTAGTGTCAGGCATAGCATTTCTAAGAGAACGTACCGGGGGGACTTTAGAACGCCTCTTGGCAACCCCACTGCGCCGCTGGGAGCTGGTTGCCGGTTACCTTGCCGGATTTGGTATTTTTACGATGATTCAGGCAGCGTTGATTGCTTGGTTTGCTATTAACGTACTTCATATGATGATGGCAGGATCCTTCTTCTTTGTTTTGTTGATTACGTTGCTTATGGCTATGACTGCTTTGACTTTAGGTACCTTTCTTTCCGCTTTTGCCAACAATGAGTTTCAAATGATCCAATTCATCCCGTTGATTGTAGTACCGCAGGTCTTCTTCTCCGGGTTGTTCAACATGGATACGATGGCGGAATGGCTGCAGTGGATCGGGGTTGTGATGCCGCTAACCTATGGTGCGGATGCCTTAAGAGATATTATGATTCGCGGCGGGGGCTGGCCGGATATTGCAGTGGATGTCTATGTATTGGTTGGATTTTCCCTTTTCTTCATAATCGCCAACGTACTGGCCTTACGCAAACACCGCAAGATCTAACCGACAGCCCATAAGGCGGCCATTGAAACCTTTTCCGAGAAAGGCTATGCGGCGGCGGATAGCTTCTTCTTCCTGTCCAAAGAAACAAAACGGTACAGAAGACTTATGGCCGCAAAACATATAATCCCGCCCACGATAAAAGGCAGATGAATGTTTAAGCTGTAAGCCGCCGAGGCTATTAGTGGCCCGGTAATACGGCCTAAACTGTCCATGGAAGAGCTTAATCCTGTAGCCACCCCCTGCCCTACCTTAGTTTTCTGGGTAATCAATGAAGTGATACATGGACGAAGCAGAGCGTTTCCTACGGCAAAAATTGATAAATATATCGACGCAGTCAGGAAGTCCTTAGACAGCAGCAACAGAAAGAATCCTAACGCCGATAAAATAAGTCCGATGGGAATCACTTTCTGTTCGTCCCCTTTTTTTATAAACCTCCGTACGATACCTCCTTGTACCAAGGCTCCAACAATGCCGCTAATAAGGAACATATAACCCATGTCCATGGGAGTAATGCCAAATTTCACTTTTTCAAAATAATATAAGGTAAATTCCAACCCCGCCAAAGTAAACGAGACTAAGAAGCCCAAGATGTATAAGTATTTGATGGATCCGGCAAAGGCCTTCCACCTTGAAACCTTTATAACACCGGGTTGATTTCGTTTATGTAAGGTAAAAGATTCGGTTAAATAAAGCAGGGCGAAGATAAAGGTGAATAAAGCCAATACCGAAGAGGCGAAAAAAGGAATGGAATAGCCGAACTGACTGAGCAATCCGCCTATGGCCGGTCCGAAAATGAAGCCAAGTCCAATCGACATCCCCACGAGTCCCATACCTTTCGTACGATCCTCTTCCGATGTGATATCTGCAACGTAAGCCACAGCGCATGACATGACGGCTCCGGAAAAGAACCCGCCCAAGATACGTGAAAGATACATAATAAACAGGCTGTCAGAGGATATACCAAACAGGAAGAAGCTTAAGGAGAACCCCAGAATACCTATTAATATAATGGGACGCCTTCCATAACGATCTGATAAAGCACCCCAAACGGGCGACATCAGGAATGAGGCTGCTGAATATACCGCTAACATAATCCCCAGATGAAAAGGTGTGACCATCTCCGGAAGAACAGGTATAATAATTCCAAAGCCAATAAAAACGGTCATCAGCAATACCATGATTATGGCCAGCTGTTTGGTCATCGAATGTCCCTCCAATTTTACATATACTGATTGGCTGTTACAACTTACCCAGTTATCGTACCATAACTTTTTTCTCTATGGAAATGAACAAGTGAAGAACAAATAACAACAGCAAGGTTAAACCGCTGGTTATGAAGGGAGCATGGGGGCCCAAGTGATCCCAGAGCATGCCTGATACAATAGGCCCGACAATCATCCCAGAGCCCTCTATGGTTAAGAAGAAGCCCCAGATGGCTCCACGTTTATCAGAAGGGATGGCTGCG
>DASWUO010000534.1:0-2446 GCA_036401615.1 Bacilli bacterium
AGTATGACGGTGATCGCAGTAGACCCTTACTCGTTGGAAGTGTTGGGGTTAGCAAATTTGCCGAATTTTAACCCCAATAATTATTGGGATTTTACCGATCAGAATGTTTTTAAGAATCATGCTTTGGTTTCCACCTATGAGCCGGGTTCTACTTTTAAAATTGTTACCTTAGCCGGAGCTGCTCAAGAAGGGCTTTTTCATCCCGAAGCCACATACGAATCGGGAAGGCTTAAGGTGCCTGGAACCACGATTCGTGATCATAATAATGGACAAGGTTGGGGAAAGATCACTTTTCTTGAAGGCTTAAAACGGTCAAGTAACGTAGCCTTTGTAAAGCTTGGCTATGAAGGGTTGCAAGAGGATAGGCTGCGCAAATATATTACGGATTTTGGATTCGGCACCAAAACAAATATTGGTTTACAGGGTGAACTTGCCGGGGATATCGATTTTCAATATCCCTCGGAAATTGCTACGGCGACGTTTGGACAAGGGGTAACGGTTACTCCCATTCAACAGATTACTGCCGTTTCAGCGATCGCTAATGGGGGAAAGCTGATGTGGCCGCATCTGGTCAGAGAAGTTGTAGATCAAGAAGAGACTAATAAAGTCATTACTGCCATCCAACCTAAAGAAATTAAACAAGTGATCTCGAAGAAGACAGCGCAAGACGTAAGAGGTTATCTGGAACAAGTTGTTTCAGACCGTAAAATAGGTACAGGCCGGAATGCTTACATTGAAGGTTATCGGGTTGCCGGCAAAACGGGAACAGCCCAAAAGGTAGAAAACGGGAAATATTCAGATGACAAGTGGGTGGTTTCCTTTATCGGGTTTGCGCCGGTAGATAATCCCAAAATTGTCGTATGCATCATCGTGGATGAGCCTGATCTGCAAGGAGACAGTAACGGCGCCAGTATGGTTTCGGGACCTTTGTTTAAGGAAGTTGTTACGAAGAGCTTGCGTTACATGGAAGTTCCGGCAACAGCCAAGCAAGGAGCTACGGCAATTAAGTGGGCAAGTGAGAAAGCCATTGTGCCGGAATTAACGAATTTGTCTGCTTCTGAAGCCGAAAGTAAGTTAAATGCAAAGAAATTAAAATATGAAATTCTTGGGAAGGGTAAGAAGGTATTAAAACAGTACCCCGATCCCGAAGATGAAACCGGTATTGAACAAATGATTTATTTAATAACGGATGATATTGATACCATTAAGTTCCCTGATCTGACAGGTAAAGCGCTGCGGGATGCCATAGAAGTTTGTTCGCTGCTTGAAGTCACCTGTAAAGCCAGCGGGGAAGGATATGTCAGCAGTCAAACGGTACTTGGTGCGGTTAACAACAGAAGTGTGTTATTGAAGCTGGTTCCGATCAGCCGGGTTAAGCTAGAGTAAGCTTGTTCTAACCCCTGTTTGTCCTGAATATTCTTGATATGTAACAGGTCTATTCAGGGGAGGTTTCAAGCTTATGAAGGTTTCCAATACTAAGATCAGGCAAAGAATGTTTATTGTTGTTGTTATAGGCACCTTTGTTTTTCTGGCATTGTTGATTCGGCTCGGGTTTATTCAATTATGGATTGGCGCTGCTTTATCCGAGAAGGCGGAAAATTCATGGAGAAGGGACATTCCCTTTGCCCCCAGCAGGGGCGAGATATTGGACCGCAACGGCGTTCAGTTGGCTTATAATATCAGTTCGCCCTCTGTCATGGCTATACCGGCCCAGATAACAGATGCCAAAACAACGGCGGAACAGCTGGCTAAGGTGCTGCAAATGTCGGAGGAGAAGCTATACCCCCTTCTGGTCAAGAGGCAATCCAGCGTCCGGATCCAGCCCTCGGGAAGAAAGATAACCCAAGAGAAGGCTAACCAAGTCAGGGCTTTGAATTTGCCCGGTATTGTCGTGGCAGAGGATAACAAAAGATATTATCCTTTTGGCACCTTAGCCTCACACGTGCTCGGTTTCACCGGAATTGAAAATCAAGGGTTATCCGGGATCGAGCGGAATTATGATGAACTGCTTCAGGGTATGAAAGGCAGCATTTCCTATCTAGCCGATGCCAAAGGAAGGGAAATGCCGAACACTTCTGATCGGTATGAAGAACCTAGAGACGGCTTGAATTTAGTTTTGACCATTGATAAGAACATACAGTCAATCATGGAACGGGAACTGGACCAAGCGATGCTCCAATACCAAGCGGAACATATCATTGCCATCGCTATGGATCCCAATAACGGTGAAATCTTGGCTATGTCGGGAAGGCCCACGTATGACCCGGGTCATTTTGCAGAATACCCTTCCGAATCTTACAATCGCAATTTACCGATATGGATGACCTATGAACCCGGCTCGACCTTTAAGATTATAACTCTTGCTGCGGCTTTGGAAGAGAATAAAATTGATCTGCTCCATGATCATTTCTATGACGGAGGAGCCATTGAAGTGGCGGGTGCGAGA
>DASWUO010000535.1:0-5890 GCA_036401615.1 Bacilli bacterium
CATTCTTCATGAAGATTCCCCTTTCGTATAGTAGAGACAATGTAGAATTGTTGGAATGTTATGAGTGAAAAGTTGCTTGCCTTAAACTCAAACATCTTTACATATCTTAATTAATTTTTTCATAATTGCCGATCAAGGTGATTTCATTGGAATCCGGGTTGCCGACACGGGCACCCTCGGCAATGACGGTGCCTTCACCAATGATGGATCTGTGAATGACCACATGGTTACCAATTTTCACATTAGGCATAATCACCGAGTCTTGGATGAGGCTGCCTTCCCCCACTTGAACCCCATAGAATAATACGGAGTGTTCCACATTGCCGAACACGATACATCCTTCATTAACAAGTGAGTTATTAATCTTTGCCGTTGCAGAGACGTAAGCGGCCGGCTGGTTGGGGTTCAAGGAATATACCCTCCAGCTTCGGTCATTCAAATCCAGTTCCTGTTCCGGTTTAAGTAAATCCATGCTGGCTTCCCACAAGCTGTCGATGGTGCCGACATCCTTCCAATATTCCCTGAAAGGATAAGCATACATGTTGGTTCCATCTCTTAGCATAGCGGGAATAATGTCCTTGCCAAAGTCATTGGTGGATTTCGCTTGTTCGGCATCTTGTAATAAATACTTTTTTAAAGCTTTCCACGTAAAAATATAAACACCCATCGAAGCGAGATTACTTTGCGGGTTTGCCGGTTTCTCGGAAAATTTCGTGATTTCATGGTTATCCCCAACACTTAATATGCCAAAGCGGTTAGCTTCTTCCCACTTCACTTCTATTACAGCAATACTGGCATCGGCCTTCTTCTCTTTATGAAAACTCAACATCAAGTCATAGTTCATTTTATAGATATGGTCGCCCGATATGACAAGCACATACTCAGGATTGTATTGTTCAATAAATCCCATATTTTGATAAATTGCATTCGCTGTGCCTGTGTACCAATCCGCTACCCCTTTCTGTTTCATAAAGGGAGGCAGTACATACATGCCGCCTTCCTTGCGGTCTAAATCCCAAGGGCTGCCGATGCCAAGATAAGAATTCAAAGCAAGTGGTTGATACTGGGTTAAAACCCCCACTGTATCGATGCCTGAATTCGTACAGTTGCTAAGCGTAAAATCGATAATCCGGTATTTCCCGCCAAAGTGCACTGCGGGCTTTGCAGAATCATAAGTTAATGCTCCCAGTCTCTTGCCTTCCCCGCCGGCCAACAGCATGGCCACACATTCCTTCTGCTGCATTCTATATAACCCCTCTCTATGGATAGACTAACACGCAACATTATCTTGACTTGACCTTGAACATGACCGCACCCAGAGGCGGTATAGTAATATGGATACTGAAGGGTTGGTTCTGCCAGGGAATTTCTTCTGCTTCTATCGATGAAAGGTTCCTTACATCGGATCCGCCATATCTGGATAAATCACTGTTAAATATTTCGTTGTAGGTTTCAGCCAAGGGCACCCCTACCCGGTAATCCCTGTGAACCACCGGAGTGAAATTACATATGATAATCATTAAATCTTGTGGTTGTGAGCTCATTCTCTTGAAAGATACGATACTTTGACTGACGGCATGGGGATCAATCCATTCAAACCCAGAACGGTCGTGATCCAACTCGGTGAGCGCTGCCTCATGCTTTACCAAGAGATTAAGCTCACGCACATAATCTTTAAGCTTGGCGTGCATGTCGAATTCAAGTAAACCCCAATCCAGCTGCTCAAGATCCTTCCACTCGTCGAATTGGCCAAACTCACAGCCCATGAACAATAACTTTTTGCCCGGATGCGCCATCATATAACTGTACAACACCCGAAGGTTGGCGAATTTACTCCAGTAATCTCCCGGCATCTTGTTTAACAGCGATTTTTTGCCATGGACTACTTCATCATGGGAGAAGGGCAGAATGTAATTTTCCGAGAAGGCGTAAATAAACGAAAAGGTAATCAACTGGTGATGATTGCTCCGGTGAATCGGGTCCATCTCCATATAACGCAAGATATCATTCATCCATCCCATGTTCCACTTATAATTGAATCCCAAACCGCCTGCATAGGTAGGTGCGCTGACCAAGGGCCAGTCCGTAGAATCCTCAGCAATCATCAACGCCGCCGGATAGTGTTGAAACACCGCTTCATTCAGCTTCTTCATAAAACTCAAGGCATGGAGATTTTCATTCCCGCCATTACTATTGTATGTCCAACGATCTTCGGACTTGCCGAAATTTAATAAAAGCATGCTGGCTACCGCATCCACTCGAAGACCATCCACATGGTACATTTCCATCCAAAATATTGCATTCGAGATCAAGAAACTGATCACTTCGTTTTTAGCAAAGTCAAAGCTTAACGTTCCCCATTCCAGCTTCTCTGCTAGTCTCTCATCCTCCGGCTCGAATTGCGCCATGCCATCGAACCGTCTGAGTCCGTGATCATCCTTGCAGAAATGCCCCGGGACCCAATCCATAATGACCCCAATCCCATGTTGATGGCAGCGGTCAACCAGATACATGAAATCCTCGGGTGTGCCAAATCGGCTGGTTACCGAATAATACCCGGTAATCTGGTATCCCCATGAACGGTCATAAGGATGCTCAGAGAGCGGCAGCAATTCGATATGGGTAAACCCCAAGGAGACTACATAATCTACTAAATCATTGGCAATTTCTCTATAAGTGAGCAATTCGCCGCCTTGTTTCTTCTTCCATGTGCCCAAGTGCACTTCATAAATCAATACGGGGCTTTTGTATGATACCGTTTCCAGTTTAGACTTTTGCCAGTGCTCGTCACGCCAATGGTACTTGTTTAAACTATGCACAACCGAGGCTCTCCCCGGCCTTACTTCGGAAAATACCGCGTACGGATCCGCTTTAAGAAACATCCCTCCGCTATAGGTGTGAATCTCGTATTGATAAATGGCCCCTTCATGCAGACCTTGTACAAAAAGCGACCAAATTCCGGAATTCTCAACTCTGTCCATTGAATGATGCCCGCCATGCCAACTGTTGAAATCTCCAACTACCCTGACTTCTCTCGCATTTGGCGCCCAAACCGTAAAACGTACACCAAATTGACCATCCAGCTCCCCAGAATGGGAACCCAGCATGCGGTAGCTATGATACAGCGATCCTTCATTAAACAGAAACACATCATGCGAACTCGGAATCATACAGGCTCATCCTCACCCCTCGGCAGCATTAATAAATTACATGGTATGTAAATAATATTATCATAACTGGGATTATAAACAACTCCTTGATTGACCTTTTGTTATTTGCCGGTCTTTTGATGTAGAATAGAGAGAAAATGTTGCGACAAGGAAGGAACTAACAGCATGTTTGCGGATCGGGAATGGAAGGATTATGAGTTAATCGATACAGGGAACGGAGAAAAGCTTGAGCGGTGGGGATCTGTAGTACTGCGACGGCCTGACCCGCAGGTGATTTGGCCTCTTCAGAAGGAAACCCCGCAGTGGAGCAATGCGAATGCCCATTACCATCGAAGCGCTGCAGGCGGAGGTCAATGGGAGATCCAGGGAAAGCTGCCGGACCGGTGGACTATCAATTATAAGAATTTGTCTTTCTATATAAAACCAACCAGCTTTAAACATACCGGTCTCTTCCCGGAACAAGCGATTAATTGGAACTGGATTATGGATAAGATTCAAACGGCGGGCAGACCCATTAAAGTGCTTAATCTGTTTGCCTATACCGGCGGAGCCACCACTGCAGCCGCTGCGGCCGGAGCCGAGGTTTGCCATGTGGATGCGGCTAAGGGTATGGTTCAATGGGCTAAGGAAAATATCCAACTCTCCGGTCTTGGGGAACGTAAAGTACGTTTTATTACCGATGATGTCTTTAAATTTGTGCAAAAGGAACAACGCCGCGGCAGTCTCTACGATGCCATTATCATGGATCCTCCAGCTTACGGGCGCGGCCCCAACGGGGAAATGTGGAAGCTGGAAAACGACTTGTTCCCCTTCCTTAAAATTTGTATGAGCATTTTATCCGACAAGCCTCTGTTTGTCATCGTCAATTCTTATACTACGGGGTTATCTCCTACGGTTCTGAAAAATTTAATGACTTTGACACTTAAAGCCCAATTCGGCGGAACGATCACCAGCGGAGAAATCGGCATCCCTGTTACATCCTCAGGGTTGGTGCTGCCTGCGGGTATATTGGGGCGTTGGGAGGCTTAAACCATGGTGGCCATCCTTTACGAAGACAATCACATTATCGTGGTGGAAAAACCGGTAAATATGCTCTCGCAGGAAGATGACACAGGGGATCTTGACCTGCTTACCTATCTGAAAGAAGACATTAAGATGCGTTACCACAAACCCGGTAATGTGTATTTAGGGTTGGTTCATCGATTGGATCGCCCCGTCGGGGGAGCCATGGTGTTCGCCAAAACTTCGAAAGCCGCATCCCGCCTGTCTGAATCGATCCGCAACCGTTCTTTTGCCAAAACCTATCTTGCTATCCTTCATGGACAACCTAAGCTGCCTGCAGGAAGATTGGTGCATCATTTGCTCAAAGATCCTAACAGCAATACGGTACATGTGGTTTCACCGAAGCAAGAACATGCCAAAGAAGCCATTTTGGATTATGAAGTCATCAACCCATCACAAGAAGGTTTTAGTTTAGTGAGAATCCAGCTGCTAACCGGCCGATCCCACCAAATTCGAGTGCAATTTTCCTCCATTGGCTGTCCTTTATATGGGGATCAGAGGTATGGAATCAACGCTCAAGTCAAAAGGGGCTATGCCCCTAAAGAACAGATCGCTTTATGGTCGCATGAGCTGACTTTTCAACATCCCACCCTGAACCAACAAGTAACTTTCCGTTCTATACCGCCCCGGACTAAACCTTGGAGTCTATGGGACATCGCCATTCAGGCAGAAATATGAGGTTTTTAGATGAACGAATTTATTTTTGGCAAAATAGTAAAATCCACAAGCGGGCTTCTATGGGTCACCTTGTTAAGTATCGTGCTTTTCACAGCATGCAAGGAGCAGCCGCATGGAATCCAACTCAAGGATTTGGGACAAACCCAATCCCCGGTTGCCACATCTGCTCTAACGCCTTCTCCCTCACCGACAGCAGAGCCATCCTATACCCGGCAAGCTACTTTAGTTGCCGTAGGTGATGTAATGATGCACAGTCCGCAAATTACTGCCGGGTATGATAAAGCGACACAAACGTACAACTATGATTCTTTTTTCAGCGAAGTGAAGGCCATCCTCTCTACCGGAGACTGGGCTGTTGCTAATTTAGAGACACCTTTAGCGGGCAAAGAAGCAGGATACAGCGGTTACCCCCAATTCAACGCACCTGCAGAGCTGGCCGATGCCATGAAAAATGCCGGATTCAACATCATTACCACAGCCAACAACCATTCTTTGGATAGACGGGAGCACGGGGTGATCAACACCCTGGAACATCTCCATGCAAGAGGCCTCACTACCGTAGGAACAGCTATCTCACAAACAGATGCGAATAAGATTACTATAGTGACAAAAAACGAAATTTCTATGGCCATTCTGGCTTATACCTACGGAACTAACGGCATTCCGATCCCTGAAGGCAAGGACTATTTGGTTTCCCTGATTGATGAAGAGAAGATGATTCAGGACATCGCACGGGCACGGGAGCAAGGGGTTGACCTTGTCACGATTGTGCTTCATTTCGGATTAGAATATCAACGCCAGCCCAATGAACAACAGAAGCAATTGGTCGAGCATCTGATTAAAGCAGGAGCCGATATCATCCTCGGCAGCCATCCCCATGTTGTGCAGCCTTATCAGTTCATTGATACAGTGGGAATTGACGGCTTAATGAAACGCGGTCTTGCCATCTACTCCATGGGCAACTTTATTTCCAACCAAAC
>DASWUO010000536.1:0-8789 GCA_036401615.1 Bacilli bacterium
AATCGCTTCAGGAATCGCAGCACTTTCATTCAATTGTGTATATAAATGAGCTAATTCCGCCTTGCTTGGAAGCTTACCGAACCATAGCAGGTATATGACTTCTTCGTAGCTTGCATTTTCCGCCAAATCATCAATATCATAGCCGCGGTAAGTCAGCACACCGTCAATAATGGAACTGATTGTAGACGTTGTTGCGACAATCCCTTCAAGACCCTTTGTTAAAGTCATTATCATCTTCTCCTTTAAAGTTCGCTACTTTATTATAATAAAGGATTTAATCTAATAAGTGAACAATATTGAACATTGAATTTCCTTATCACTAACCATAAAGATTTTTATGAGCGTTTTCATGGCAAAAAATTTTCTTTCGCGCCGTGCTAATGGTAAACTGTTCAATGAGAATATTACCGAAGGAGTACATCCATTGAGCACACTGCAGCGCATAGGCATCATCGACATAGGGTCGAATTCGATCCGGCTTGTGATTTACGAACAAACGGGCAATTTAGCCCACCGCATTATCGATGAAAGCAAACATTCGGCTCGACTCAGCCAACGAATTGGACAAGACGGCATCCTGCCGCTAAAGGACATTTTTGCTATTATTGACACCCTTTCGTATTTCAAGAAGCTGTGCGATATATACAGAACCGCCCGTATCCGCACCGTTGCTACCGCAGCAATTCGAAATGCCGCAAACTCCCAGCAAATTGTCCAACTCTTGGAGGAGAAAACCAAGTTGAATATCGATGTGCTCTCCGGTACCGAGGAAGCGCGATTGGGATTTCTCGGGATGACCAATACCATTGATGTAGAAGACGGATTTCTTGTTGACATTGGGGGCGGAAGCACCGAAATCACGTTGTTCCAAAACAGAAAAATTATCAATAGTATATCTTTCCCATTCGGGTCGGTTAATACTATCGTACAACATAATAAAGAAGGCCATATCAACGGATCACAAGTATCGGCTGCCCAGCAGATGATTGAGAATGCCTTACTGGAACAACCTTGGATTCGGAATCATCCCGGTCTTCCGCTTATCGGTTTAGGCGGAACCTTCCGCAGCTTATCAAGAATTGACCAGAAAAGCAGAAAATATTCTCTCCCGCTGACCCACAATTACGTGATTTCCGGGAATGATGCCTCACACCTCTTAGAGAAAATGCAGTCGATGTCGATCAACCAACTTAAGAAAGTAGAAGGCCTGACCAAGGATCGCATCGATATCATCATCCCTGGGATGGTCATCCTCACCACCCTCTTTAAACATATTCAAGCAGAACATTTTCTCATTAGCGGCTCCGGTATCCGTGATGGAATCTATTATGAAACCCTGCTTCCGACTCAGCCCTTTCTTGAAAATGTGCTGGAACATAGCGTCCGCAACCTTCTTTACCTGCACCCTTCCGTCTCGGTCAACCATCTTCACCAAGTAAACCGGCTTGTATTAAAGCTGTATGAAGATGTTTTCAAACCTCTCCTAACGGAGGAAAGGTCAAGCATCTACCTGTATGTTTCCTCTTTACTCTACAGAACCGGTGTAACGGTGAATTATTATAATTTTGACAAACATACTTTTTATGTCATGACCCACTCGCGAATCGATGGCTTATCCCACCGGGAAATCCTTCTTTGCGCACTTATTGCCTCTTATAAATCCCGAAACCGGACTCGCCAGATGGCCCTGATCCATAAAGATATTATCTCCGAGCCTGATATTGAAATTGTGGTCAAGCTTGGAACCTTGCTGCAGTTGGCCATAGCCCTGGATCGAAGTGAAACCCAACCGATCCTTCGCTTGGAGGCTAAAGCTTTAAAAAAGGTATGCTGCTTGCATTTGCAGCTCCAGCATAACCCCTCAGTGGAACGGCGTGAAGTCGAAGCTCTATCGAAAGATTTCCATAAAGTCTGGGGCTTTCACTTAAAAATTATGGATTGAGCAACCGACCGCTTTTCCAGACTGAAATATCCAATGCCGCAAACTGACTGCGGAACGGTTCCGAACCATAAGCTACCCTGGAATAGCTTCCGCCCGATTGAAGCTGCCTGGCTTTTACGTTATCCCGAAGACTTAAGAAGAGGATATTGATCATCGTTTTCTGCAGTTCCTTGTCCAGAATGGGGCACATTAACTCGATCCTTCGGGTTAAATTCCTTGTCATCCAGTCAGCGCTTGACAACCACACTTCCGGATGCCCCCCATTCTCGAAATAAAAGATCCTGGCATGTTCAAGAAACCGGTCAACAACACTAATCACCTTTATATTTTCACTAAGTCCCTCAACTCCGGGCCGCAGGCTGCATATTCCGCGAACAATTAATTCGATAGTAACTCCCGCCTGTGAGGCAGCATATAATTCATCAATCATTTGTTGGTTGGATAGTGAATTGATTTTGGCAATCATATGAGCCTTCTTCCCTTCACCTGCGAGCTTGGCCTCCCTGCGGATATACTCAAACAACTTTTGCTGCAAAGTCTCCGGAGCAACGCCGAAAGCCTGCCAATCCCGCGGGGAGGAAAAACCCGTGATTTCGTTAAAAAGCAAGGAAGCATCCTCTCCAATAATCGGATCACAGGTAAATAGACCCACGTCGGTGTACAACCGGGCCGTCGTATCATTGTAATTCCCCGTACCCACATGCACATAGCGGCGCAGATAATCGTTCTCCCGGCGAATGACCAAGGTAATCTTGGAATGCGTTTTTAACCCAACCAATCCATAAACCACATGGCATCCGGCTTTCTCCAGCTGCTTGGCCCAAGCTATATTCTTCTCTTCATCAAACCGCGCCTTTAATTCCACAACAACCGTGACCTGCTTGCCGGCTTCCGCTGCCCTTGCCAGAGATTGGACAAGCAGCGAATTTCCCGCTACGCGATATAATGTCATCTTGATCGCTAACACCTTGGGGTCATGCGCCGCTTGATAAATAAAATCGCTCACGGCATCAAACGATTCATAAGGGTGATGCACCAGAACATCCTGTTGGCGAAGCACCGCAAACAGATCATCCGCTCCGGAAAACTCCTTGGGGTATACGGGCTCTATCCGCTTGTATCGAAGATAGTCTTTACCAGGCAGCTCCAGGACAAATTTCATCAGAAAACTTAAGTCTATCGGACCATCAACAACGAAGACATCCTCGTCCAATTCAAATTCCTCTTTAAGCATATCAAGCGCATACGGATGCATCCCCTTCTGCACTTCCAGCCTCACTGGAATTCCCCAACGGCGGCGGCGTAATTCTTTTTCAATTTCTTCCAGCAGATCCTCGGCACCTTCCTCATTCAAGATCAGGTCTGCATCCCGGGTGAGACGGAATCCATGAACTGCAATAGGGATGTATCCGCTGAACAAGGTGGATATATGCTGTTCAATTAGATCCTCCAACAGCACAAATTCCTGCTTTTTGCTGTTATGCCGGGCCGCTATATGAATATAGCGGGGTAAGATGGAAGGGACTTGGACTATGGCAAAATAGGGTTCTTCATCGGGCTCTTCATTCTCCCGCTGCAGAACGACCGCCAGATACACCCCTTGACTGTGCAGCAAGGGAAAGGGCCTGCTCTGATCGACGGCCATCGGCGTAAGAATGGGTGAAACGATGTCGTGGTAATATTGATCCATTAGTTTGCGCTGACTTGAACTTAGCTCTTTGTAACCGGAAAATTTAATGCCTTCCTTAGCCAGCAATCTTAAGATATCTTTGAAAGTTTTATATTGTTCCGCAACCATTTTGCTTGCCCGTTTCATAAGCTTCTTCAAGAGGGTGGATGGGGTGTACCCGGTAAAATCTTTCTTCGTAAGCCCGACTTTAAGCTGTTCCATAATTCCCGCAACCCGCACACTCATAAACTCATCTAAGTTTGAAGAAACGATCGACAAAAATTTGGTTCTCTCCAACAAGGGAGTGGCGGCATCCTGGGCTTCCTCCAGAACCCTTCGGTTAAACTCAATCCAGCTCAGGTCACGGTTGATATATCTTGAACTTATTTCTTTAAGGTGTGGCTCTTTTTTCTCCACGTTTGCGACCTCCGGCATCATTCGACTAATTCTATTATCCCGCTGTATTGTCAAGAATAAGTTAATCAATTGTAAAATGTTTGTAAATACTGTACGATAATCTTGATCATGTTTTGCAGGGGGAATTATATGGATAAATCATTGCTGCAACAGTTGCTTAGGGCATTCTGGGTCCTTATTATTATAACATTAATTTGGTTTGCTTTGCTCTACATTACACCACTAATCTATCCGTTTATCATAGGTTTGGTTGTAGCGTATATGCTTAATCCCTTTGTCAGAAATCTTGAGTTAAAAGCCAAATTCCCGCGTTGGTTGGCAGTAACGGCGGCTCTTACGGTTTTTCTGGCCGCCGTCACTTTATTTATTACTTTAATCATTACAAGAATTGTCTCTGAAATAAGCAAGCTGGTTGAACTGATTAACGAGAATATCGACAACTGGATCGCGGATATCGTCAAAGTGGCCGAGTCGGTTTATATCCAGAATTTAATCAGCCAAATCAATATATTTTACAAGGAAAATGAAAACTATCAAGATACGATAAATAAGAACATCTCCACGGCAGGCGAGAAGATTGGAGAAGCTATCACTTCGCTGTTTGGGCATCTGGTAGACAGCTCCCTGAATTTACTGGCCTCGCTTCCTACCTTAGCCGCCGTTCTTATCGTGGCGTTGTTAGCCGCTTTCTTCATCTGCAAGGATTGGCACAAGATCATGGCACGTATCTCTGCCCTTTTCCCCGAAACGATTAAAGCCCCTTCAAGGGCGGTATGGTCTGATTTACAGAAGGCATTATTCGGTTATGTTCGAGCGCAGCTGATCCTGATTACGATAACCGCCGTCTTTGTGTTTGTGGGTCTTCTGTTATTTAGGGTAGAGTACGCATTCTCCATCAGCCTGTTGATAGGATTTGTTGATTTGCTGCCTTATCTTGGAACTGGAGCGGTAATGGTGCCTTGGGCAGTCTACACTTTTATCAGCGGAAATATCCCGCTTGGGATTGGATTAAGTATTCTCTATGGCATCGTTCTTGTGGTAAGGCAATTAATTGAACCCAAGATATTAAGTAAAAGCATAGGGCTCGACGCGTTATCCACATTGATCGCGATGTTCGTCGGGTTAAAGTTATTCGGTGTGCTTGGATTGATCATTGGACCGATTGTTCTTATCGTCCTCTCGGCTTTCTACCGGGCTAATGTGTTTAAAGATATTTACCATTATGTGCTGTATGGGCGCGCATCGGTGTAATTAGGTTAATCATATGGCTCGGAGCTGAAAAATAGAAGAGGAGTGTTCCTTGATGACAAATAGTAGAATGAATCCTAAGGTTGATGAATATTTAAGTAAAGCCAAAAAGTGGCAGGAAGAATTTGAGAAATTGAGAATGATCATTCTTGACTGTCAGCTGACCGAAGAATTGAAGTGGGGTGTTCCTTGTTACACGTTTCAGAAAAAAAACATAGTTTTAATACATGGATTTAAAGAATACTGTGCGCTTCTGTTTTTCAAAGGCGCCTTGTTACAGGATGCCCATGGTATTCTAATCAAACAAACGGAGAATGTACAGGCGGGGCGCCAGATTCGGTTCACCAATGTTCAAGAAATAGTTACCATGGAAACCATCTTGAAAACCTATATTCATGAAGCCATTGAAGTTGAAAAAGCCGGTTTGAAAGTGAATTTTAAAAAGAATACAGAATTCATAATTCCTGAAGAATTTCAAAATAAATTCGATGAAATCCCTTCCTTGAAAACTGCTTTTGAAGCATTGACGCCGGGACGGCAAAGAGCATACATTCTTTATTTTTCTGAACCCAAACAATCCAAAACTCGAGAGTCAAGGGTTGAAAAATGTATGCAGCAAATTCTCAATGGAAAGGGATTAAATGATTAGTATATTCGATGTTCGGTTTAAAAAAGCCTGTTATCTACATGACTTTCTGCTTGCCGGACCAGATGACGCCGACTTCTGCATAAACCGATACCTCGACACAATTCTTCATAAGCTCAAGGGCATTATCTACTCCCACGATGACAGGTTTGCCCAAGCTTAATCCAACAATCGCCGCATGGGAAGTTATGCCTCCGACTTCTGTAATTACAGCTGCTGCTTTTTCGAAAGCGGGCATATATTCCTTGTCCGTGGATATTGTAACAAGAATACATCCTTCAGTAGCCTTCTCTATAGCATCTTCCGGAGAGTAGGCCAGAACTACTTTGCCGGATGCAGTTTGGCTCCCAATGCCTTGCCCTTTGGCAATCATCTGTCCTACATGATGGATCTTGATCAGGTTCGTTGTTCCTGAGCGACCCACAGGCACACCGGCTGTAATCACAACCAAATCCCCAAGATTGACTAACCCCATCTTAATACCTGTATCCACGGCCATTTCAAACATTTCATCAGTGGTATTCACCGTACCGCCCTTTACAGGACTGACTCCCCAGATTAAGCATAAACGGCGCATGACCTGATCGATTGTAGTTACGGCAATAATTGGGGCCTTCGGACGGTACTTCGATACCATTCTGGCCGTATAGCCGCTTTCGGTTGCTGTGATAATGGCTCTGGCATTAAGATCAAGAGCAGAATTGGCTACGGATTGACTAATCGCTTCCGTTACAGTGGTCTGTTGAGCCAGACTTTGCTTTACTAGAATCTCACGATATTCCAAGGCGGATTCAGCTCTTACCGCAATGCGCGACATCGTTTGAACAGATTCAACCGGATATTTACCGGCAGCTGTTTCCCCTGATAACATAATGGCATCTGTACCATCGAAGATCGCATTGGCTACATCGCTTGCTTCTGCGCGGGTAGGCCGGGGATTGCGCTGCATGGAATCAAGCATCTGTGTAGCGGTAATGACCGGTTTGCCGGCTCGGTTGCATTTCTCAATCATCATTTTCTGGACTAAAGGCACTTCTTCTGCAGGAATTTCCACCCCGAGGTCTCCCCGGGCAACCATTAGGCCATCGGATACGGCAAGAATCTCATCGAGATTATTCACGCCTTCCTGGTTCTCAATCTTTGAAATAATCTGAATGTGGGAAGCGTTATAGCGCTCCAGAAGCTCACGAATTTCTAATACGTCGCTTGCCTTGCGGACGAAGGAGGCGGCTATGAAATCAATATCCTGCTCTATGCCAAAGATGATATCTTTCATATCCTTTTCCGTTATACCGGGAAGATCAATGTTTACACCGGGAACGTTCATTCCTTTTGTGCTTTTGAGCTGTCCCCCGTTTACAATACGGCATTTAATCTCTTCCCCGTGTACCTCTTCTACCCTGAGTTCAATCAACCCATCATCTATCAGAATTGTCGAACCTGTATGGACGACCCGCGGCAAATTTTTATAGGTTACCGATATTCGGTCAACATCACCCAGAAGGTCTTCCGTTGTAATTGTAATATGTTTATCTTGAACCAAATCTATCGGTTCTGCCTTTAATTTACCGGTGCGGATTTCAGGCCCTTTGGTGTCAAGCAGGACGGCTACCGTCTTATCCAGTTCCTTGCAGGCTTGCCTGATGTTTTCAATCCGGGCACCGTGTTCTTCATGGCTGCCATGGGAGAAGTTTAATCTTGCTACATTCAAACCGGAATTGATCAGCTTCTTAAGCATCTCGGTTGATTCACTTACAGGTCCGATGGTACAGACGATTTTCGTTTTTCGCATTTTAGCTAGTCCTCCTACAATTTATCAATCTTGCATCTGGGCGAAGCTGCCGATTTTACGGAATTTGCGGTATCTGTCTTCTCTCAACTCTTCCGGACTCAAGGGGATGAGAGCCTCCAAGTGGCGGCACAAAGCATCCTTGATCGATTCCGCTTGTATATCTAAACCCCGGTGAGCCCCGCCTCGGGGTTCGGGTATGATTTCTTCGATAATCTGCAGCTCTTTCTGGTGATCGGCCGTAATCTTCATGGCATCTGCCGCCCGCTGGGATTGCGAAGCATCTTTCCAAAGAATGGAGGCGGCTCCTTCAGGGGTGATTACAGAGTAAATGGCGTTCTCCAACATCAATACCCGATTGCCTACACCCAAGGCCAAAGCGCCCCCGCTGCCCCCTTCTCCAATAACAATACATATTACAGGCACTGCAAAAGCAGCCATATCCCGCAAGTTATGAGCAATGGCTTCAGCCTGCCCCCTCTCCTCCGATGCACTTCCGGGGTAAGCACCGGGCGTATCAATAAAGGTGATAATCGGCCGGTTAAATTTATTCGCCTGCTGCATTAAACGCAAAGCCTTGCGGAACCCTTCGGGATGAGGCATGCCAAAGTTTCGGGCAATGTTATCCTTGGTATCCTTCCCCTTCTGATGCCCTACTACGGTCACCGGAATCCCATTCAACTTTGCGATCCCGCCTACTATGGCCAAGTCATCACCATACAGCCGATCTCCGTGCAGTTCAATAAAGTCGGTAAAAATCGATTGGATGTAATCCAGCGTCGTTGGGCGCATGGCGTGTCGGGCGATTTGCATCTTGTGGGACGTTGTGAGGTTATTATAAATTTCGTCTTCCAAGGCGGTATACCTGACCTCTAGACGGGAGATTTCATCCGTGAAATCAAACTGTTTATCCGTACCAAACTTCTGCAATTCATCAATTTTCCCCCGCAGCTCAACAAGAGGCCGTTCAAATGGAAGTTCGCCCGCCATGTTACGCCTTCCCCCCTGCTAAGTGCATATTCAATAATTTCATTAAGGTATTGCGCATATCTTTACGGTGAACGACCTTGTCCAACTG
>DASWUO010000537.1:0-11070 GCA_036401615.1 Bacilli bacterium
GGGAAATCACTCACGCTTCCATTGGACAGAAGGTTCTCGAGCGGGTAGCCAAAGAAGTTGAAGAGATTTCAACCATGGAACGTTTTCCCAAGCTTGAAGGGCGCAGCATGATTATGATCTTGTCCCCGAAATAAGCGGAAATACCTATATACACAAAAATTCGTAGGAGGACTTTCAATAATGCCTAAGATGAAAACACACCGCGGCGCTGCCAAGCGTTTCAAGAAAACCGGTACCGGTAAAATTGTGATCAACCACTCATTCAAACGACATATGCTGGAAAGCAAATCTGCCGGCCGTAAACGGGGCTTGCGCCATTCCGCTATCATGTCAACGGGCGATTCCAAGCGCATTGCACAAATGATCACATACATGAAATAAGATAAATCCTAGGAGGTAGTACGAGATGGCAAGAGTCAAAGGCGGGTTTGTTACCCGTCGTCGTCACAAGAAAGTATTAAAGCTGGCCAGAGGTTATTTTGGTTCAAAACATAGAATTTTCAAAACAGCCCATGAGCAAGTAATGAAATCGTTGCTTTATGCTTACCGTGACCGTCGTGTGAAGAAACGCGATTTCCGCAAATTGTGGATTATCCGGATCAATGCGGCAGCAAGAATTAACGGCTTGTCTTACAGCAAATTCATGCATGGCTTGAAGCTTGCAGGAATAGAAGTTAACCGCAAGATCCTTGCAGATTTAGCCGTGAACGATTTGAAATCCTTCGGGGATTTAGCTCTGGCTGCTAAGCAGAAGATCAACGCTTAGTAAGGTTATAGTATTCAATTCTTAGGAATAAATCAGCAAAAGCTATTGACTATTGTTTCTGCTGTTGTATAATTAACTGTAAACTACAAACATTATTTTTATTATTGTACGATATTGATCGGCTATGAAGAGGACGAAGTGATAAGGGCTCTTATGACCAGAGAGCAATGGAATTGCTGAAACCAATGCCTTAATCCCTTATTAACGAGCTCACCTCGGAGCTGTTTTCCTGAAAAGTAACCTCTTTTAGTGGGGATTCCTTATTAGGGATGATCGGGATAAGCACACGTTACTGTGCTAAAGGTATTTCTAACTTTAAGACTTTATGTCCTCCAGTTAGAATCCTGCTAAGGTTGTGTATTGCAAGATACATAACAAACTTGGGTGGTACCACGGAAGATATAACCCCTTTCGTCCCGTCAACACTGTAATGGTGTGCGGGATGAGGGGGTTTTTTGATGAAATTTTTCAATAAGGTTTAGGAAGAATGCTTGTTATTTTGCGAAAGGAGGAAATGAATATGAATGCGGAAAGTGTATCTTTAAAGTCCATTGATGAACTTCGGAAGAGGCTGCTGGTGCCGGATGTGGTGTCAGGTTCGGAGATTTTGCTGCGCTCTTTGTTATTGGAGGGTGTGGACTGTGTGTTTGGTTATCCAGGTGGAGCGGTTTTGTTTATTTATGACGCCATGTATGATTATCCTGAGTTTAACCATTTATTAACCCGCCATGAACAAGGAGCGATCCATGCTGCAGATGGTTATGCCCGATCTACCGGTAAGGTTGGCGTATGCATTGCAACGTCGGGCCCGGGGGCAACCAATCTGGTCACAGGCATTGCCACAGCGTATATGGATTCCACCCCTTTAGTTATCATAACAGGAAATGTAGCTACAGAGTTTATCGGGACGGATGCGTTTCAAGAAGCGGATATCACAGGTATTACCATGCCGATCACCAAACACAGCTACCTTATTCGTGATGTTGAGGATCTCCCCCGTGTCATTCACGAAGCTTTCCATATCGCCAATACGGGACGGAAGGGCCCGGTGTTGATTGATATTCCCAAAGATGTCTCAGCCAAGAAGATTGCCTACAAACCGGTAACTTCGGTTAACATTCGCGGTTATAATCCTACAGTTCTGCCTAATAAGCTGCAAGTAGATAAACTGTTGAAGGCTATTGAAGAAGCGGAGCGGCCCGTGATCTTGGCAGGTGGAGGCGTTGTGTATGCGGGAGCACATAAGGAATTGTTGGAGTTTGTGGAAAAAACGCAAATTCCTATAACAACCACCCTTCTGGGATTAAGCGGCTTTGCCAGCGGTCATAACTTATGGATGGGTATGCCCGGAATGCACGGCACTTTCACAGCTAACACCGCATTGCAGAATTGTGATTTGTTGATAAGTATTGGTGCAAGATTTGATGACCGGGTAACGATGAAACTGTCGACATTTGCCCAGAAAGCGAAAATTGCCCATATCGATGTGGATCCAGCGGAAATTGGCAAGAATGTACCAACGGCCATTCCATGTGTTGGAGATGTTAAGATGGTGCTGGAGCTGGCTAACAAGAAAGCAAAACCGGCGAAATCCGCCGATTGGATTGCCAAAATTATTGAAATGAAGAAGAATGTTCCGCTTAAATATATTGATTCTGACACAGAATTAAAGCCGCAATACGTGATCGAGCTTCTTAGCGAAACCACTGGTGGAGACGCGTTTGTCACTTCAGATGTAGGTCAGCATCAGATGTGGGTTGCCCAATATTTCAAATTCAAGCATCCCAGGACATGGATCACCTCGGGTGGTCTCGGAACTATGGGTTTCGGCTTCCCTTCAGCGATTGGAGTACAGAAGGCTCATCCTGATAAGTTGGTCATCTCGGTTAATGGGGATGGCGGCATGCAGATGTGTTCGCAGGAATTGGCTGTTTGCGCGATCCACAACATCCCCGTGAAGATTGTTGTTATCAACAATCAGGTGCTGGGGATGGTTAGACAGTGGCAGGAAGTAATTTATTCCAACCGTCTTAGCCATATCGGCCTGGAAGGAAGTCCGGACTTTGTGAAGTTGGCGGAAGCTTATGGTGTGAAAGGCCTGAGGGCAACCAATAAAGAAGAAGCCCGCAAGGTTTGGCAGGAAGCTATGGATCATCCGGGGCCGGTGTTAATTGATTTCGTAGTCCGGAAGGAAGAAAATGTCTATCCTATGGTGAAGGCCGGTACAGGCATAGACGAAATGATCATGGGGGATTCGATATGAGCAGGACAAAGCACACCATTTCTGTTTTAGTGAATGACCAGCCAGGTGTTCTGCAGCGTGTATCCGGGTTGTTTGGCCGCAGGGGATTCAATATCGAGAGCATTACGGTTGGCCAATCCGAAGAGCAGGGACTGTCCCGTATGGTTATTGTGACCACAGGCGATGATAAAACGCTTGAACAGGTGTCTAAGCAGCTGTATAAGTTGATAGATGTAATTAAAGTGATTGACTTAAGCTCAAATCCAATGGTTGCCAGGGAGCTCGCTTTAATAAAAGTCAATGCGGATCCCTCCTCACGTCCGGAGATATTAGGCGTAGTCGAAACCTTCAGGGCAAGTGTTGTGGACATCGGTTCGAATTCACTGATTGTTCAGGCTGTCGGCGATTCGTATAAGATTGATGCCATGGTTGAACTACTGAAGCCCTATGGTATTCGTGAGCTGTGCCGGACAGGTGCTACCGCAATGGTGCGGGGCGGCGTGACCGGGAAGTAAGGATTTTAAATGTTAGTAGGAAGTGAGCTGTAAGCGGGAATGAACGGGTTAGAGCAGCAAATCCGCTTCTTTTTGAAAAAAAATTCACAATATGAATCCTATGAGTGGGGGCTTGAGCGGATTAGCTCTCCGGTTAGTCCCTTCAAGCCCTCACTCATGGGGCGAAAATTTACTCTTATTTCATTAAAAGACTGTTTTACAAATCATGGTTTTACAAATTAAAGGAGGAAAAGAGTTCAATGGCAGTTACAATGTATTATGAGAAGGATGCAGATTTAAGCGTATTAAAGGGAAAAACTATCGCAATTATAGGTTACGGAAGCCAAGGCCATGCCCAAGCACAAAACCTTCGCGACAGCGGGTTGAATGTAATTATCGGTCTTAGAGAAGGACGTTCGTGGGATACAGCGAAGAATGACGGCTTTGAGGTTTATAATGTAGGGGAAGCCACAAAACGTGCAGATCTTGTGCAAATATTGATGCCGGATGAAACCCAATCCAGAATCTACAACAATGAAATCGCCCCTAACTTGAAGAAGGACGCCGCAGTAATGTTCTCCCACGGCTTTAACATTAACTTCGGACAAATCGTCCCTTCCAAGGAATTGGACGTTCTGATGATTGCCCCTAAATCTCCCGGACATTTGGTGCGCCGCACTTACGTGGAAGGCTTCGGCGTTCCCGGGTTGATCGCCATTGAACAAGATGCTACCGGAAAAGCTTATGCGATCGGGCTAGCTTATGCTAAAGGTATCGGCTGTACACGTGCAGGTGTTATTGAAACCACCTTCCGTGAAGAAACAGAAACGGATTTATTCGGGGAGCAGGCTGTATTATGCGGCGGCACAACCCACTTGGTGAAAGCTGCGTTTGAAACGCTAATCGAAGCCGGATACCAGCCGGAAGTTGCTTATTTCGAATGCTTGCACGAGTTGAAGCTGATTGTTGACCTTATGTACGAAGGCGGCATGGCCAAAATGCGTCATTCCATCAGCAACACTGCAGAATACGGAGATTATGTAACCGGACCCCGTATTGTTAATGCTGACACCAAGAAGGAAATGAAGAAAGTGCTGGAAGAGATTCAGAACGGTACATTTGCCCGTAACTTCATCTTGGAAAGTCAATCCAACAGTGCCTTCTTCACAGCAACACGCCGCAGGGAAGCTGAACATCCGATTGAAAAAGTCGGAGCCGGCCTTCGTGATATGATGCATTGGATCAAGAAGTAACTGCATATAATGGTTCGAATAAATATTAAATAGTAAAGTTATGTTTTTTACAGATAAAAGGCTGCCTGTACTTGGTGGCTTTTTATTTGTCTACTGAGGATATGTTCAAAATGTCCTATTTCGACACAGAATACTCGACGAGCAGCAATGCAAGGCGCAATCCTTTCAATGAAATGGTAATCGTAAACGGACTTATTGTTCCGTTAATTTTTGCCGTATTCTTTTGATTTATTGTAATGTTTTTGAATCAACGCTTTGGTTTCTGGCAGCAATTCTTTCAAAAATTCCTCTGCGTTATTTGCTTCTTTATTATAAAATATAACATAAAATCATGCTTGGACATTGCTTGGACATTGATGGTGCTATTTATAAATGCATATCGTCAACTCTATGGATCGGGCAATTCAGGGACTCTATCTTGGATATCATTCATGGTAAACTATACGCAAGAAACGCGTTCAGATTGAACCGGCACATCCTCTGCATAAATTTCAACAAGCTCATAGTCTTTCCGGTCAATATATACTGTTCAAGCGTCCAGTTCGAGTAATCGATGATCCAATATTCCGGAACCGAATAGCGGGCGTAGGTTTTAAGCTTCTCCACTTTATCCCGCCTGCACGACCAAGCTGAGATAATTTCCACCACAAGATCGGGAGGGCCTTTGATGGCTTTCTTTGTCAGGACGGACATCCGGCTGCGATGAACCATAACCAGGTCAGGCTGCCTGACCTCTGTGTCGGATAAGATCACGTCAATGGGTGCGCTAAATATGATATACTCCGATCGGCAGCTTTCATTAAGCGTAAATTGAATTTCATTGCTGGCCATTTGGTGTGTTGGTGTAGGGCTGCCCATAAGCTCCAGATCGCCGTCAGCTAGGCAGGGCAGGGTATCAGGAGGCTCTCTTACCGGGGTTGCTTAACGATATAATGAAGGGAACACATGGTCTCATATTCTACAACGAAGACCGTATTAGAGAGGATTAACAATTCACCAGTATATTAAATAATAGCCACGTTGGGAACTTAGGGCGAAGTATGGCAATAACCACGATTAGTTATGCAATAATATAGATACATTAGTCTTCTTAAAGGCAGATAAAGCAAGTTCATGCCCTAACGAGGATCGGTGATTCTCTGTTAGAGCATAACTTTGCAATAACTAATGGGATCACAGATTTAGGACAATATCATGGCAGTTTCACTCTTGAAGTTTGCATTATTATGCAATAACCCGATATAAAACCTATATAAAACACATAATTTAGTGTAAAATGGTTCGATTTTCAAAACAATTGGGATTGATATCCATTAAGTGGGTAAGTCCTGATCTGCTAAACAAAGGAGAATATACATTCTCTCGAGAAAATCCAATAAATATCGTATGGCGGCCACTTGATTGTCTTCGGAAGGGAATAAGTCCAGCCGGTTGCTACAGGACACGCGTAATCTTTTTATACATATTCACATTAATTATTAATGGAAAACAGTTGATCTGTTTGTTACAATAAGGATAGATGAAATTGCCTAAAAGCGCTTTTTGAGGAACTTACCTTGAACGACTAAAGTTCGGAGCCGGGGAAACGGTAAATTCATAATTCTATTATTATGGAGGTTATGGTATGGCGGACAATGAACTGAAAGAGATGCTGAAAACGGTTATTCAAGGAGAGTTAAAACCGATTCACGAACAAATGCATGTTATGCAGAATCAAATTCAAGGCTTGGACAATCGAATTCAAGGGATGGATAATCGGATTGGTGGCATAGAGAATCGGATGGAAGGTATGGATAATCGGTTTCAAGGTATGGAGAATCGGATCGATGGCATGGATAATCGAATTGAAGGGATGCAGGATCAAATGAATCGCCGTTTTGATGAACTGCACCGATCCATTGAAGCAAGCGATAGGGACAGTATTAATGCCGATGAAATTCTTCTCAAGCATATCCTGGAATTGAAAGAGGCAGTAACTGTGAAAACGACCACGCATGATCATCAATTTAACGTTGTGAACCAAAGGCTTTTCACTCTGGAATCAGATGTAGATCAACTCAAAACAAAATTAGCCTAAAATGTTCTTATCGAAGCCTTTGGCTTATAGTTATAACCAATAAAGATCATAGCTTTTATATCTTTGTTAATGGGAGTGAGATATGATACAAAAGAGATAGTGAAAAAGAAGAGGGAGCGATTATTAGTGGCAGACGTGAAGAAGATTGCAATTATTGCGGGAGACGGCATTGGACCCGAAGTTATAGCTGAAGCAGAAAGAGTTTTGAAGAGAACAGAGGAATTGTTCGGGTACCGGTTTGAAACAGAGCATGGCTTATTCGGGGGCATTGCGATTGATGAAACGGGCAGTCCGCTGCCGCAGGCGACTTTGGATATTTGTAAAAAAGCGGATGCTGTACTACTCGGAGCTGTTGGCGGACCCAAGTGGGACACAAATCCCAAAGAAACGCGGCCGGAGACAGGTTTGTTAGGCATAAGAAAAGCGCTCGGATTGTATTCTAATATCAGGCCGGCTTATATCTTCGATTGTTTGAAAGAAGCGTCTACTTTAAAGCCTGAAGTTCTTGAGGGTACGGATTTAATCGTGGTTCGCGAGTTGACAGGGGGCATTTATTTCGGGGAGAAATTCCGCCGGGATACACCTAATGGCCAAGAGGCAGTGGACACGTGTGTATATAATGTCATGGAAGTTGAACGTATAGTGCGCCAAGGATTTGAGATTGCCATGAAACGCCGCAAGAAATTGACTTCAGTCGATAAAGCCAATGTGCTTGAGACCTCCAGATTGTGGAGAGAAGTGGTTATTCGTATGTCAGCAGAGTTTCCGGAAGTGGAGTTGGAGCATGTGCTTGTAGATAATTGCGCCATGCAGCTGCTTCGCCGCCCTGCAAGCTTCGATGTCATTGTCACAGAGAATATGTTTGGCGATATCTTAAGCGATGAGGCAGCGATGCTGACAGGCTCTATCGGCATGTTATCATCGGCTTCTTTAGGCGAAGGCAGTTTCGGGTTATATGAGCCGGTTCATGGTTCAGCGCCTGATATTGCGGGTCAAGGAATTTCGAATCCAATTGCAACGATTCTTTCAGTCGCGTTGATGTTCCGCATGACTTTTGGATATGAGGATGCAGCCAAGTCGATCGAAGACGCCGTAAAATCTGTTTTGGATGCTGGACACCGCACTGGAGATATCGCAGTGGATAAGAGCAAGGCCGTTGGGACTACGGCTATGGGAGATCTGATTCTTAAAGCGATGAAAAAGTAAGTAAGAAATCCAAACTCTAATTATAATTATTATTAAATGATAATAATTATTATCTTGACTTTGCTTTTATCGAATGTTACCATTTTACTAGCAATTGACAGGAGCATCCGTTGTCTATGGGATACGATAGACCGCTTCAAAATTAACCGGGAGGTACTCAATAATGGCAGAGCGTTTGGTAGGTAAACCGGCACCACATTTTACAATGGAAACAGCTTTAGGCAACGGTACAGATTTCGGTAAGGTTTCACTAGCCGATTATAGAGGGAAATGGTTGATCTTCTTCTTCTATCCTTTGGATTTCACGTTTGTCTGCCCGACTGAAATTATTGCTTTGAGTGATGCGGTTGAGATTTTCCAAGACCTGGACACGGAAGTTTTGGGTGTCAGCACAGACAGCAAGCATTCCCACCGCGCCTGGCTGAATACTCCACGGGACGCTAATGGGTTAGGCACATTAAACTATCCGTTGGCAGCAGATCTTACCAAGTCAGTAGCACGTGATTATGGCGTATTGATTGAAGAGGAAGGCATTGCGCTTCGCGGACTTTTCATTATTGATCCGGAAGGCGAATTGAAATATCAAGTAGTCAATCATAATGACGTAGGCCGCAGTGTAGACGAAACCGTCCGTGTCCTTCAAGCTTTGCAATCCGGCGGATTGTGTGCCGCTAACTGGAAGCCTGGCCAGAAGAACCTGGTAGCGAAATAACAACAGGGAAACCAACGCCCTCCTGTCTGCCAGATGCAGGTAGGAGGGCTGTTTTTAAAAGTAAGGACATTTCATTGTTTAGCTTAGTTTTTAGCGGAACTGGACGACTCTATTACTAGAATAATATCCAAAATTGCGGGTTGAAGGATATACAGTATCTTATTTCAACAAAATGGTGTTCAAAGCTTCGGCATTAGGTGAATTAGAAGCTTATAGATCCGTTAGGCGGCCAAATAAGGGGTAATGGCAAGGATAGCGAACCCTACTTCCGTTAAAGAAATTAAACCCTTCAAAGAACAGAAAAGGACCTAGCCGGGCTAGGTATTGCGTATAAAAACGATCAATTCATAATATAAAGGAGTTGAACCTGATGACATTGCGTTTAAGAACGGAGCTGCCCGATTTCCAGGGGGTTACCGAATGGATTAATGGAGAAGCGAATAAAGAGGAACTGCAAGGCCGACCGGTCTTGATCCACTTCTGGGCTGTGAGCTGTTATATGTGCAAGGAAAGCCTGCCGCAAATCAATGAATGGCACGATAAATACGAGAAAGAGTTTAATCTCAAAGTGATAGGGGTGCATATGCCCCGGTCTGAGAAAGATACAGATATTGATGCGGTGAAAGCTGCAGTAGAGCAATATGAAATGAAGCATCCCATCATGGTTGATAACACTCACGCGGTTTCGGAATCCTTCGAGAATGAGTTTGTTCCAGCCTATTATTTATTTGACGGACAGCTGCAGCTGCGGCATTTTCAAGCCGGTGAAAAGGGTCTGAAGATGGTCGAACAAAGACTTCATAAAATTATGGGTGTGAAAGAGGCAGAATAGTGTAAAATAGTTCTAGAGCATCATAAGAAGTTAGAGCATTGCATTCGAAAGAGGAGGTTTAGCTTATCCATGGAAGTACCGGCAGAGTTAAAATACAGTGAAGAGCATGAATGGGCAAGGTTTGTTGGGACTCGAGTGACGATTGGTATTACCGACTTTGCCCAAGGGGAACTAGGCGATATTGTATTCGTCGAACTCCCTGAAGTGGGAAGTGTCGTAGAATTCGGCGAGCCTTTCGGCAGTGTAGAATCTGTAAAAACGGTATCTGAGCTTTATGCTCCCTTATCTGGTAAAGTAGTCGAAATTAACTCGGTATTGATTGATTCACCCGAGAAAGTGAACGAGTCTCCTTATCAAGACGGTTGGATGATTGTGGTGGAGTATTCCGATCCCGGCGAACTGGATAAACTATGGTCTGCAGAGAAGTACAAGGAAACGTACGGCGAGGAATAGAGCGGACAAAGAAACAAATAAGAACCAGGCATTTCAAACTTTGCCGTGGTTCTTATTTGTTTTAACACATCTCAGGACTTACCCACTTAATGGATATCAATCCCAATTGGTTTGAAAATCGAGCCATTTCACACTGAATTATCTATTTTATATAGGCTTTATATCGGGTTATTGCATAGAAATGCCAACTTCAAGAGCGAAACTGCCATGATATTTGTCCTAAATCTGTGATCCCGTTGGTTATTGCAAAGTTATACTCTAACGGAGAATCACCGATCCTCGTTAGGGCATGAACTTGCTTTATCTGCCTTTAAGAAGACTAATGTATCTATATTATTGCATAACTAATCGTGGTTATTGCCATACTTCGCCCTAAGTTCCCAACGTGGCTATTATTTAATCATAATTGGGGTATTTATCCTGAGAGTGGGTAAGTCCTGCACATCTTCAACATCAATAAGATTGAATCTCAGCTAATCCCGGAGACTTGACCTTGGAGAGGAGCAGGTACTTCTCTGTATATTTAACACAAGCCAGAACAAAGGTAGCATGCGACCAAGTTAAAGGAGCAACAGAAACCGGGCTGCCGTCAATAGGATCCAATTGCTCGGACAAAATCCCGCTTTCCATGGCGTGTTGGGCAACCCATTCGATGGTTCGCAGAGGGAAAGCTAGTTCCTCCACTGTTTTTGCGCATTCGATTTCCCATTCAGCGACCCATAAGGTACAGATGATCCATGGATTCCCCGGTATTATAGTAATATCAGCAGAGCGCTGGAAGTAATAATCATTTTCATATCTCGCTATTCCGCCCACAGAGGTTTTAACCGAAAGTCCTAAAAGAATGGCTCTCATGGTCTTCATTACCCGTTCATCATCCGCAGGCAATACGCCAAATTCGAAAACCCCATAAACACTGCTCTCCAAAGTCATGTCCTTAACCCAAATTCCGTCTTGCACATATAATCCTCTTGCAAATCTTCCATGCTCCTCATCCCACAGATGAGTAAGGATGCCTTCCTTCATCTTGCCTGC
>DASWUO010000538.1:0-9623 GCA_036401615.1 Bacilli bacterium
AGCTGTCCCACCAGATAATGCTCCTTCTGAATGATACTGACCAGCACTTCCTTTATATATTTCTCCAACCAGTTTTTCTTCTCTTGATCTTGCTTGAATTGCCCCCAATAGGTCTCTACTTGTTGAACCAGCCACTGAATAACCGGTGAAGGGGATGGCACCCTAACGGGATCTTCGGTTTGCAGCAGGTTTTTATCAGGGGAATCCACTTCTTGGGGAGACTTATTGATGAAATCAAGGGCAGCCGTAACGGCTTGTATTAGTAAATCTTGAAGCGGGATCTGGTCCAAAACTCCTCTTTTCCAAGCTTCTATGGCCTCAATCCAAGAATCGCGATATTCCAGTCTATAAGTTAAGGCAAGAAGATTATCGCTGATATAAACCCGCATAGGATGCCCTACATCTTTAAGGCTTTCCAGAAAATCGACCAATTCTTTATGTAAAGCATCGGCTACTTCTGACGGATTAATGCTGTTGGTTAGCTCTCCGAGCTTTAAGAACCCCTTTACAAACGGACTGGCTTGTTTCGTTCTTTCTTCCAGGGCCTCTTGAACGAACCTGTGGATGGTTTCATGTGTGCTATCCTTACTCACAACGGCAGCGGTTTGAGCCAATACATAATCTATCCATTTGTCCTGTTCCCCGTTATTCTTAGCCCACTGGATGAATTTAATCAGTTGGGAGCCAAGATGGAATTTATCAATATTTTCTCTTAGAAGTTTTTCTATCATTACAGCCAATTCTTGCGGGTCCAGTTGATCGGCTAATTTACGAATATACTTGGCAAGAAGGTTGCCTAACAGAAGCTGCCCTTTTCTCCGGTCGACCCAATGAATGATAAGATCAACGACATGGATTCGGTTGACCAGATTCATGATCGAATCTACACTTAGCAGATCCCGCTGAACCATGTTGGCCATTGCCTCGATAAATTTGGCCCGATTGCGGGGGATAATGGCGGTGTGGAAAGGAAAACCGAGCGGCTTGCGGAATAAAGCGGTCACGGCAAACCAATCGGCAATGCCACCGATAAGAGCCGCTTCGGAGGTAAACAGCAGCATCCTGATCATAAATGAATCAGCAACCATGTAATTAAGCAGCACCATGAAACAAAACCCGGCGAAGACAAATCCAAGAATGAAATTGGCCGTCAGTTTATTCATTCGTTCAATCCCCTAGTCTAAGAAATAAGTGATGATAAAAATAAGCATTCCCACAAATCCGCCGACAATTGAACCGTTGATTCGAATCATCTGCAAATCATTCCCTGCTTTTGACTGGATGAAGTCAACCAGTTTTTCGTTAGTCAGCTCATTTAAGCTGACTCTTACCGCTTCGCTTATTTTCTGGTGGGCTTGGCTAACCAAGGGCAGGACGGCTTGTTTAATGGCTGTATCTATTTTTCGTTGTTGTTCTGGGTTCTCGGCAAAGTTATGGATGATTCTGTCCAGCTGATCGGTTACCCATGTCATCCAGGTTTTCGTTTCCGAAGAAACCTCTGTTAATGATTTCTTCCGAAAACCCTCGATCCAGACCGCTAATTGATCATGGACATTCAGCCGCTTTACAGTCTCCGTCTTCCAGTTCTCCATCTTCTCCTGCAGGTCGGGCCGGGATTTTAAATCGGCTGCCAACTGCACAATACGATCCTTCAGCTGTTGTCTTAACGGATGCCCAGGATCTTTCAACCTACGAATAAATTGGATTGCCCTGCTTTGTGCCTCAAGGGCAAGCCCATGGGTGGAGAGATGGCCTGAAGCTCCTATGAGCCAATGGGTAATTTTGCGGCGTGTCATTCCTTTTTCGTAGGCTGCAATCACATCTTCAATTAAAGGGGTCAGCACCTCAATAATCTTCCCATGCTCCAGAAGCTTGATGATTTCACCCAATACAAATTCGATGATTTCCTCATCATAGCCGCTCTTTATGGAGTAATCGACCACTTCTGAAAGAAGAGGGGCAATGTTCAGCTTCGTTAAATTATTCTTAAGTACATCCTCGATTAATTTACCCATCTCCACAGAATCCACTTTCTCCAGCAGATCTGTCATAATCTGGTGAAGGATCTGCTTCAAGTCCTGCTTGCCTTTATGTTCCTGGAGAAACCGCAGCAACAGGGCGGAGATATCATAAGCCGCCAGCTTCCTGCTTAACATTTCTTTGGTTAGGAGCTGGTTTTCGACCATGTTGATGATTTCATGAAAGAGACGATCCCGGTTTCTTGGGATGATTTCCGTGCGCAGCCAATGAGGCCATCGGATGCCAAGGGGGTTTCTGAATAAAGCCGTAATGGCAAACCAATCGGCAAGCCCGCCAATCATGGCAGCCACACAACCGCTGGATATAAGGCCGCCGGCAAATGAAGCTTCAAAGGGATAGCTCGCCAAATATCCGGCGGTTACAGCCCCTAAGGTCACTGTTGCTTTATAATGATTCGTTGCAGCCAATCAGGGTCACCCTCCTTTTTTATCAAAGCACACGTCTAAAATATCCTTATAGCCATACTACATGAATCGTCATGTAATTTCCAATTGCCCTGTGTTAAAACCTGCTTGAGTGATATACTTTCTGTAAAAGACAGGGGAAGATGTTGAGACAGATGATATGGTTTCCTCTCGTGTAGATTTTTGTGTATTATAGTACATAATGAGTAATAGGATATCAGGTTGGAAAGGTTGTTGGGGATGGAAAACAGAGGGGACATTAAACTTGGAGTTAAGGCAGAAGACCATTTAAGCGCCAAAACGGAGGATAAAGCTGCGTTGGGTTCGTCCAATTTTATAAAAAGTATTGTTGTGGAAGATCTTCAATCAGGCAAAGTGAACGAAATTATTACCCGCTTTCCGCCGGAGCCAAACGGGTACTTGCATATTGGACATGCTAAGTCGATTTGCCTTAACTTTGAATTGGCGGATGAGTTTGGCGGCCGGACTAATTTGCGTTTTGATGATACCAATCCTTTGAAGGAAGATACCGAATACGTCGAGGCGATTAAAGAGGATGTCCGATGGCTGGGGTTTGAATGGGACGGGTTGTTCTATGCTTCGGATTATTTCGATGAAATGTTTGAGAGGGCTGTGTTGTTGATCCGCAAGGGGAAGGCGTATGTGTGCGACCTGACGGCAGAGGAAACCAGGGCCACCCGCGGAACTTTAACGGAGCCCGGGCAGGACAGTCCTTACCGCAACCGTTCCGTTGAGGAAAATGTGGATTTATTTCAACGTATGCGCAGCGGGGAATACCCGGATGGCGCGCGGGTGCTGCGGGCGAAGATCGATATGGGGTCTCCTAATATTAACTTGCGGGACCCCGTGATATACCGGATTTCCCACACAACCCATCACAATACCGGGGACAAGTGGTGCATTTATCCTATGTATGATTATGCCCATCCGCTGGGTGACGCGATAGAAGGGGTGACCCACTCCATCTGCACTTTGGAATTTGAGGCGCACCGTCCTTTATATGACTGGGTTATCCAAGAATGTGAGATGGCCAGTCAACCTAAACAATATGAGTTTGCCCGATTGAATCTGACGAATACGATTATGAGCAAGAGGCATCTTAAACAGCTTGTGGATGAGAAGGCGGTTGAAGGCTGGGATGATCCACGGATGCCCACGATCGGCGGCTTGCGCAGGAGAGGCTATACGCCGGAAGCGATACGGGCTTTTGCCAGAGAAATTGGGGTGTCTAAGAGCAACAGTACGGTGGACGCGAAGATGCTGGAGTATTTCATCCGCGAAGACTTGAAGATGAAAGCACTGCGGACCATGTCCATACTGAGGCCGCTTAAGGTGGTCATCACTAATTATCCGGAAGGGCAATCCGAGATGCTGGAGGCGGAAAACAATTCGGAGAATCCGGAGATGGGCCATCGGCAGGTTCCGTTCTCAAGAGAGATTTACATTGAACAGGATGATTTCATGGAAACCCCGCCGAATAAGTATTTCAGGTTATTCCCAGGCAATGAAGTGAGGCTGAAAAATGCTTATTTTATAAAATGTAACGGGTTTACCAAGGACGGGCAGGGTAATATTGTTGAGCTTCATTGTACGTATGACCCGGAAACCAAGAGCGGTACGGGATTCACCGGCCGGAAGGTGAAAGGAACGATTCATTGGGTGGATGCCAAGCATGCTGTGCCGGCTGAGTTTCGTTTGTATGATCCGTTGATTTGGGACGTGGAAGAAGAAGAGGGGAAATCTTTCATGGATCACTTGAACCCGAATTCCATGGAAATTATTCAAGGGTATGTAGAGCCTGCGCTTCGGGATGCTGCAGCTCAGGAGAAGTTTCAATTCTTCCGCCATGGGTATTTCAATGTAGATTCCAAACTTTCCGGAAAGGATCGATTGGTATTTAACCGGATCGTGTCGTTGAAAAGTTCATTTGAAGTGTAGTATGGCGTATTGAAGTGCAGAATTTGAAGTGTAGTATGGTCAATACTTGTGAGTGGCGGTTGGGGAAGTATGCCTCAGCTGCTTTTTTTGATGGTAACGGTGCAGAGAATGCATAAGTTTTGGAACCTTCCCCTTATTAATTTTGGCGGCACCTGCTGCCCTGCATAATTAAAGGGAAATCCTCCCGTTAATTTGACTTTGAGATCGTGCGCGGGAATCTAACTGGAAAACCTCCATCTAAATCTGGTGATTGTGTGAGAATCGATCGAATTCATTTGAATTAACAGGAGGTTTTCCAGTTATATGATATAAAAGTGATCAAACGTAAAGATCAGCAGGAGCTTTTCCCGTTAATCCAAATAATCCAAGACGCCGCGAGCCAATTCATACCGGACTACCCTTTTAGAAGAACGTCCCGTACCACTCGTTTGAATGGAACGGGACGTTCTTCGTCACCTGTCTGTCTCTGATTATACAACAAATGGATGAAAATGACCAATCTGTCCTGTGAATTGGGTCCTTCCGGAATGAACTAACTTAATCCTGCAGCGGCAGAAACTTTGGCAAATCCGGCCTGGGACCGTCTCAACAAATCGGCAGAGGGTGCAGCAGGAGGTTGTGGAGTCAAGATTTCTTGAGAAACCACGCCTTTGTACCCGATGGCATTCAACCCGCTGAGGAAACTGCCCAGATCAATAACCCCTTCTCCGGGATATAATCTTCCGTTATCCATCGCTAAGGAGACAGGCACATCAGGGGCATCATTGATATGAACATGGACAATTTGTTCAGCCTTCAACGCAAGAATGTCATGGACAGTAAGCTCATTAGTGTACCAGTGATAAGCATCGAATAACAGCCCGACATTCGGTTCACCTATGGCATCGATCCAATCCAAGGTTTCCTGTAGAGTCCAGATGAATGGATTTGCCCACAGGGTGCGGAGGTGGTGCGGGCCGACAAATTCAAGCCCAAGCCGAATGTTGTAGGCTCCAAGAATCTGGGCACAGGTTCTAAGCCGACGGGTAGCGAGCGCCATGAAATGGGCGGCCGGAAGATCCGTGGAAGGCAGAATATAAGTGCAGCAGGTTGTGCAGCCAAGTTGAAATGCGGTTTGGGCATCCTGGGCCAATTGCGTCAGGCCGGATCGAAAGGCGTCCTCTGTGGATCTCCACTCTACAGGCAAACCTATAGTGCCAATCTGAATTTGATGTTTGTCCAGGAATTCCTTCGCTCCATCAAGCCCTTTCTTCACAATTAGACTCCTTAGAGCATGGCCGTCCGTATCTACAGCTCCAAAACCATAATTTGCGGCTTGCTGGACAAACTCCTCGAAGGAATCGAAACTGCCCAGCCCGGCCTGGGTTAAACCTTTTATCATATAAGTGGCTCCTCTAGGTGAAAGTCTCAATACAAAGCTTTAGAGATCCCAATTCAATTTAACCTCGTTCCCGGTTCGGGAGGATTCATAGATGGCGTCCAGAATGAGATTGTTGGTGAGTCCGGTCACGGCCGAAGTTAATGGCTCTTTACCCTCGCGAATACACTCAAGGAAATGGCGGGCCATTCGGACTCGGGCACCTTCATCGTCTAGGGGAGTATGAAGCTCCACTTCCATCGGTTCATCGAATTTTTCAGACAGGAATTTGCCGTTGCCGCCTCTTAAGGCGGCTCCGCCCTCGGTTCCCATTAAGTGGATAAAGGGAGTGCTGTCCGTGTCCATATGGACCGCCCAACTCACTTCAAGCGAGAGGCTGCTGCCGTCTTCCATCTTAATCAAGGCTGTGGCTAAGTCTTCAACATCATAAATCCCGTTCCAATTCGGAGTACCCCAAGTACCGATTCCTTTCTTCTTGGGCCCAAACTCGGAATATACAGATCCATAAACGGAAACAGGTTTGGGGCTGCCCATTAAATAAATAGCCAAATCAAGCATATGCACACCTATGTCGATTAGGGGACCGCCTCCGGATTGAGCCGTTTGTGTAAACCAAGTCCCCCATCCCGGAATGCCTTTTCGTCTGTACCATCCGGTTTTTGCTGTATAGATATGACCTAACTCTCCCAGCTCAACCTGTTTTTTTACCTTCTGGGACAGCCATTCCCAGCGCATATTCTGGGCCACCATGAGGGTTTTTCCAGACTTTTTCTGTGCCCGGACAATATCCCTTGCCGCTTCTGCATGAAGTCCCATGGGTTTCTCCAGCAGTACGTGTTTGCCTGATTCTAAAGCCAGCAGAGCCAGAGGGGCATGATATTGATTCGGGACACCAATAATTACGGCGTCGACTTCGCGGCTGCTAATCAACTCTTCCGGACTTTTCGAAACAACAGGGATATTAAAGGCCTTGGCCCGTGCTTCGGCAAGCGGTAAATAGGCATCCGACACTGCAACAACTTCACACTCATCGCCGAGCTTCGCCAATTCCCCCAAATGTACCGCGCCAATATTGCCGGCTCCAATTAGGCCGATTCTGATCTTCTCTTTTACACTCATTTTAATTAAGTCTCCTTTATGATTCTTCTTATGAAGCCAGATAAATCTATGTTAGAATAAACCCAACGAAAACACCAGCCGAAAACTTTGCCAAGTGTCTCACTTTTTCAGGATATTATGAAGGATTTAAACCGAAATATCCCTCTTCTTAAACACGTACCACGAAATTAAATTAAACAAAACAAAATGAAAGATGATCAGGGTAAGCGAAAATCCTAAGATTCCGCCATTATAAGTCTCCGTGCCGTCAAAGAAATGCGTTAAGTTGCTGTGGGCATAAACGAAGTATTTGGCAAGATTAGGATTAATCCCATCTAAGATGATGATAATGTAGGATTTGGTCATAAACAAGATCATAGAGACGACAATCGCCAAGGTGCTGCTAAGAAACACGGTGGAGAGCATAAAGGTCAGGGTGACGTACATGATTAGATCAATAAACCTTAACAAGTACAACAATAACATTTGGCTGATTACCAGCTGTTCCTTCAGATCCTCTACGTTTTCCCATAAGATGTATCCGACCAAGCCGGAACAACCAAATAATACAAGGGAGAAGAACAAAGCAAAGAGCAGCATGGCCAAATATTTGGAGACAAGGACCTTCCATCGTTTGAGGGGTCTGGTCAGCAGCAGTTTAATCGTTCCCCAAGAAAATTCCGAGGAAACAATATCACTTGCTATGACAATAGCAAAGATAAGGATCAGCGGGTAAATATTAATAGAGATGGACATGAATGTATACATGCTTTGGATGTTCAAACTCTCCACATTCCTGCAGACGAGCCCCATGGCTAAATTTAAGAGGAGAAGGAAAGCAAGCATGATCCATACACGGGGTCTGCGGTAAATTTTCATGTTCTCGATATAGATGAGCTTCAGGATTCTAAACAATTTGTTCACCCCTTGTCATTTCAAGGAAGGAATCTTCCAAGGATGTGGTGATTTCTTTAATCCGGTATACTTTGATCCCCGCTTGGACTAAACGCAGGTTGATTTCCGCTGCTTGTTCGCGCTGTAAACTGAGGGAAACTCCGGTCTCTGTTGGCTCTATCCGGACTTCCGGAAGGTAGACTGCAATGATTTCCGCGCTCTTGGCGGGTTGATCTACTTCAAACAGCAGCCTGTTGCCAAATTCTTGCCCTTCCCCTTTATGGATATCTTTCAGCAGCTTGATATCAACCAGCTTCCCATGATGAATAATGGCAACCCGGTCACACATTAATTCCATTTCCGTCAGAAGGTGACTGGAGACCATGATGGTGATACCCTCGTTCTTGGCTAAACTGCGCAAATAATCCCGCAACTCGCGGATTCCCGCTGGATCCAATCCATTGGTAGGCTCATCCAAAATCAACAAAGCAGGTTTATGCAGCAGGGCTTGGGCTACTCCCAATCGTTGGCGCATGCCGAGGGAATATCGTTTCACTTTGTCGTGAATTCGATTCTGCAGTCCGACTAGCTCCACAACCTCATGGATCCGCTGCTTCTTGATCCCTCCCATCATAAGGGAGAAGTGCTTTAAATTCTGGTAGCCCGTCATAAATTTGTACATTTCCGGATTCTCCACGATCGTTCCGATGTGCCGCATGGCTTTTTCAAAATGGGTCGAGAGATTGATTCCATTCACGATAATCTTTCCTTGAGTAATAGACATCAGACCAACCAGCATACGAATGGTCGTTGTTTTCCCTGCACCGTTGGGTCCAAGAAATCCAAATACCTCTCCTCTGGGCACGTCAAGTGTAAGGTTATCAATGATTGTTTTGCCGCCAATTTGTTTACTTAGGTTTTGAATCTGTAAAATAGGGGTTTCCGACATCATATTCCTCCAATGTTCATAGGATTCGTCATAGTTTATTCACATTTTATCATATTCCCCATTAGTGTAGAACGGTTTTCTGGTTCTTTGGAAAATTTATGAATAAAGGGAGCTGCTTTTAACCATATTACACAAATAAAGTAGTCATATTTAGGGAGTGCAGCAAGCATGGACACGGTCACTTTAGCACGGGCATTGTTTGGATCCTCCATGGCCTTTCATATCATCTTCGCCACCTTGGGTGTAGGCATCCCGATGATGATTGTAGTTGCTGAAATCTTGTTTCAAATTACCAAAGATCGGCATTATTCCATTATGGCCAAACGTTGGACAAGGGGATTTGCCATCATATTGGGTGTAGCTATTCCTTCAGGCACCATTGTAGGGGTTATGCTAGCGCTGCTCTGGCCCGGTTTTATGGAAATTGTAGGTCAAGTGATTGCTTTGCCGTTTCAAATTGAAATCTGGGCCTTCTTCCTCGAGGCCTTGTTCATGTCCATCTATGTCTATGCTGCCGATCGATTAACGCCTTCGATGAGAATCGTCAGTGTGATCTTTGTCGCTATCGGGGCAACGGCCTCGGCGGTGTTGATCACGGATGCCCATGCTTGGATGAACACCCCCCGGGGTTTCACATTAGGAGAAGGGAATGAGGTCTCCAATGTTGACCCTTGGGCAGCGGTATGGAATCCAGGGTTCTTCGTTACTTCCATGCATGTGGTGGTTTCGGCATACATGACGGGAGCATTTGCCATAGCCTCCGTAGCGGCCTACAGGTTATTGCAGCGAAATAAAACCAAGCGGGAATACACTTATCATGGAAAAAGTATCTTTATAGCGCTTCTGCTCGGGGCAGTCATGTCTTTGTTTACGGCGGTAAATGGCCATGAATCAGCGCAAA
>DASWUO010000539.1:0-4280 GCA_036401615.1 Bacilli bacterium
CGTGAACAGACAAGGCATAAATCGGATCATCAATTTTCATCTTCTCAAAGAATTTAGTGCTTCCGAACACAAGAAGTCCGGCAACAAAACCAATGACAACTGCCGCCCACGGTTCAACATAAGCACAAGATGCGGTAATAGCAACCAAACCAGCCAAAGCACCGTTAAGCATGGTGGAAATGTCTGATTTGCCAATAACGATCCAAGATATTAATAAAGCAGCAATAGCCCCGGCAGCAGCACCCAATTGGGTGTTAAAAGCAACATACCCGAAGAATCCAAATCCGCCAAAGGTTACTCCTAATGTACTACCTGCGTTAAATCCAAACCAACCAACCCAGAGAATTAAAACACCTAAGGCTGTGTAAACTTGATTGTGACCTAAAATTTGATTGGCTGAACCGTCTTTATTGAATTTACCAATTCTTGGTTTCAATAAGATCGTTGCAGCTAAAGCAGCCATGGCACCTGTTAAGTGAACTACAGTCGATCCGGCAAAATCCTGCGCACCTTCTGCAAACAACCAACCATTCGCATTCCAGATCCAGTGGGCAATAACAGGATAAACTACAGCCGAGAAAATAACGGCAAATATGAGATAAGCAGAGAGTTTAGCCCGTTCTGCAAAACCGCCCCAAGCAATGGTTAGAGCAATTCCGGCGAAAGCTAATTGGAATACGAAGAAGATAGAAGCAGGCAATGCCGCAGTATCATCCGCAACCGGCGGGGTGAAGAAGAAATCGCCCATTCCGATAAAAGCATTTCCATCTGCCGAGAAAGCAAACCCGTAACCTACTGCCCAATAAATTAAGGAACAAATACCGAAGGTGAAAATCGTCTTTCCGGCCACATGCCCGGCATTCTTCATTCTAGTCGAGCCTGCTTCCAGCAGAATAAATCCGCCTTGCATCAGGATTACCAGAATAGCTGCTAACATAACCCATATGGCGTTTAATCCCAAGCCGAGTTGTGCGTTAGTGGCATCTTCTGCAAATGCCAAGGTAGGAAACGTTAAAGCTAGTAAACTGATGGCCACAAGCAACTTCTTAAGCACATTTACCACTCCCCAAATGTCAGTTTTGATAACATGAAATAAAATCTATTGTCATTATAATCCGTAATATTTATTTTGACAATAGAATTTTCTAAAAACATTGAAAAAAACCGAAAGATAAACTGACCTAATACATAAATAATTCGGATTTAGACCAAATGTGTTAGATTTCATTACATATCCGGGGAAGTCAGGCGAGATTGAAATATTCTAAAACGAATTCATGGAAGACTTCTGCAACTAAAGGAAGCTTCTCTTCCGAACGGCGAATCAGCCCTACGGTTCTGGTTACTTGGGGATAACTGACCCTCACTTTCGCAGGTTGAAGCTGGTTGATTTCTCTTAACGCCATTTCCGGAAGCAGGCTTACCCCCATACCAGCCGCTACGAGTCCGCGAATCGTATCGGTTTCTTCTCCTTCAAAGGCAATATTGGGCGTAAAGCCGGCTTTTAAGCAAGCATCCCAAACTATGGGACGAAGAGAATAACCCTCGCTAAACAATACAAATAATTCATTCTGCAGTTGATCCAACTTAATGGATTGATATTCGGCCAATATATGGTTAGGCGGCAGGATAGCATAAAGCTCTTCCGTCAATAAAATCTTGCCTGTCACCAGTTCATGCTTCTCCGGGAATGGTGAGATAAAGGCCAAATCGACTTCCCTGTTAACAATATCCCTAATCAGCGTGTTGTACATCCCTTGTTTAAACTTAAACTTCACATTGGGATGATTTTTGCGAAATTCAGCTACAATTGAAGGAATCAGGTTAACTCCTAAGCTGTGGGGAAAACCAAGCCTGATCTCCCCGGCCTCAGGATTAAGAAATTCGTGTATTTCCAGCACAGCCTTTTCCATGTCCGTAAGGATCGTTTCCACCCGGCTGAGGAATAATTTTCCCACCGGGGTCAACTGCAAATTTCGCCCTTTCTGCACAAACAAAGCCACGCCCAGTTCTTCCTCCAACTGATGAATTTGTCGGCTTACGGCCGATTGGGCTATGTGTAATTCCTCCGATGCTCTGGTCATATGCTGTTTTCGGGCTACCTTCACAAAATATTGCAATTGTCGAAGCTCCATAAACTTCCTCCTATCATTATTAAACATATTCAAGTCATGCAGATGCGGGGAGAAGGGACATGCCTACGGCTATATCCCGTTCTCCCCTCCACCATTTTTTAACATTGTAGATCCTTTTTCTTGACCTTCAGCAACAAAGGGAATAGAAAAAAGCCGCCGATGAAACCGCCCAAATGGGCGTAAATGTTCACGTGAGGCATGATGAGAGTGTAAATTAAGCCGACGGCTAGGATAATCAGTATGGTTTTATAAGATTGTTGATCCAACAAATCTTTACGGAACAAGCCTATATATAGATAGGCGGCATAAATGCCGAAGATCGCGCCTGAAGCCCCTGCCGAGAGCGTAGCAGCGCCCAACAGCGAAGCAAATAGTTCCGTCAACAAGTTCCCGGCAAGGCCGCTTCCCAGATATATTATTACATACCGCAGCCTTCCCAATATACGTTCCAATGGCGGGGCAAACACGAAGAGGGCAAAACAATTGAACAGCAAGTGTTGAAAACCGATATGCAGAAACATAGCAGAAATGTAACGCCATGCTTGGCTTAACTCATTGTAAGGGGACTGTGTAACTTGGGCGCCAAAGCGGATTAAGTTTTCTGTGTTTTCAGAACCTCCGGTGAAGGTCATCAAAGCAAACAACAACAAATTCACAAACAATATGGCAGATGTGACAGGATACAGCCTTAGATAGTCCTTCAAGCTTTCATAGCGCAAAAACATCAAGTCAGGTCACCTCATTGGACAAGTGTGTTTAATACATATTATAATGGAGACTGGTCAATTTGGCAGGTATATGAACAGGGAGGAATAATCAATTATGGTTCAAGAACGTTCCGGCATTGCAACATTTAAAGGAAATCCTATTACCCTTATCGGGCCTTCGTTGAAAGTGGGCGATAAGGCGCCAAACTTTAAAGTAAACAAAGATTTGCTGACAGAAGTTACTTTAGCGGACTACGCAGGGAAAGTAAAGCTGATTGCCGCAGTACCATCTTTGGACACGGGTGTTTGCTCGGCTGAAACCCGTCGTTTCAATGAAGAGGCAGCAAAGCTTGGTGACAATGTTGTTATTCTTACAATCAGCATTGATACTCCATTCGCTCAATCCCGTTGGTGCGGGGCTGAGGGAATTGACAAAATTGTAACACTGTCTGACTTCAAAAAACGTTCCTTCGCTCAAGCCTTCGGTGTAGACATCAAGGAGTTAGGTTTGCTGATGCGCTCGATCTTCGTGCTTGATGCTAATGACACCATTCAATATGTAGAATATGTGAAGGAAATGACCGACCACCCGGATTATGAGAGAGCTTTAGATGCTGTGAGAAGCGCTAAATAATAAAACTTTTAAAAACAGCGAGCAGTTGGGTCACCCCCTGCTCGCTGTTTTTTTAAATTTTGTAAGCTGCCATCTGTTTATCCAAGGATCTGTGAATTTCCAGGATGGTGCGATAATTCGAACCTAAATCCCCCAGCGAACCCCGGGAGGCTGAATATATATCGATTGCCGTTTTAACCGGATTAATCGCAAACAAAGTGATCGTGATATCTTGAATTCGGCCTGTTGCGGTTTTCTTCTCCAGCACAATCTCCCCGACATTCTGAACCTCATGAAGTATCTTATAACCCTTCATCTTCTTAATGGTAGCAATTACCTCTAACCAAGCTTTATCCTTAGCCAGTTTATAATACTTGGATTTCAGGGCAGGATCTTTAGCCCTTTCTCCCGTCAACTCATGACTTCGGAAAATTCCAATCAAAGTCCTCTTTAACACGAAGCTTCCCCCTTCAGTAAAGCACTATGCACATTACTATATCTTAACATTCTTTCACTAATAGAAAAAGGGGGGTTGGACGATACTCCGTACTTTATTTATGTGGAATTAAAGTATATGTTATTTTAACGGCAAAAAATATGTTTCCCAATCTGTTTGATTTGCGGACGGCTCCAAATCCATTTCGATGTAGCGGTAACCGGGTTAAAATAATAGATCGCGTTCCCCGAGGGGTCCCAACCATTAATCGCATCCCGGGCAGCCTTAATGGATGAGGCGTTGGGTTCCAAATTAATTTGGCCATCCGCTACAGCCGTAAAAGCCCCCGGTTGATAAATTACCCCGGCAATGGTCTTCGGAAACAAGGG
>DASWUO010000540.1:0-2697 GCA_036401615.1 Bacilli bacterium
CAAAGAATATGCGCACTTGCCAATGACTAAGTGAATATCATCTTTCCCAAGTACCTATCAATATATTTTTAAGTCGTCTGTTTACTGATTTAATATCAAAACCCTGATAATACTGACCTTCGGCCCAGTCAATCATACTTCTATGTTCCGGGTGCTGAGAATCAGATACTGCTTTTAAATATTCATCATAGCCGCCTTCACCGCCAACGTCCTCCGGGGGGCTATTGCCCTCCCCTTCGAGGCATTCCGGATAGCTCTTCGTATGGTTTTCAAGGATGTTTCCTGCTTCAATTGTATGCTCCCAGTTGTCGCCAAAATCGTATGTGTATTTCATCATAGTATATCTGGGGATGTATTCCGAAAGCTTAATTTTCGTTTCCATGATCATAGGTATGTCATCCTGATACTCGAAGGCCTCCTCGCTGCATACCAGATTAATTATAGGCTTGTCTTCCTCCAATACATAAAAATCATGCAAATGATAATCTTTCCATCCAAAAACAATCTGCAGGACATCGTGCAATTTTTTGAATGTTATATGTATGGGAACGATAATTTTACGCCAAATATGATGGTTTTCAAGGTCAAGCGTAACTAGTAATTCCACCGATTCGCATCTAAAAACAGGCTCTTTTGCAAAAACCTCTAATTCCATATACATTACCTCGTTCGGGTGCATATAATCCTTATTTCCGTCACCCACCAAAAGCGAACTTGCTTTCATGCTTACTGCGCTTTGATTGATGATATCTGAATTCAACACATCACCATAAAAGAATACATTGTCACAGGCTTTATTCATTCTTGCAACCAGTGATCTGTCTTTCGTTTGGGCATAAGTGATTCCTGGAGAATGAATAATAAATTGTTCCACGATTTCACTCTTGATGCACTCATCAAGCAAGGTTTCACGGATAGAATTTGCAATGATGTTATCCAGATTTTTGAAATCTTTTGCCTTGAGCCCATATAAAACAATAATATAGCGGTTGCTGTCATTCACTAATACAATCGTTTTCCGATGGTTCACTGTAATCAGATTGGCATGCCAAGAAAAAAGCGGCAGGCCGTCCATGGTTTTTGCCGGTTTTATTTTAAGTTGATCTAAAAGCTTCTTTGTGCATTGTATGATCATATTGTTCATCTCCCTGGGTTTTGTAAAGCTTTCCGTACGGCTGCGATTTGAACATTTCAACAACATGTCTTGAAATGGGATCAGTATGAAGATTAGTGTAGTATGTGATGCTTAAATCCCATTATAAACACTTCGATGAGTCATAGTATATTGTTAATTGACACGAACATTCACAGACCTCCATTAATTAGCGTTATAGTTTTGTTCGACCCACTGGTACCAATTTCCTGCATGGAATAATCGGTTTAACGAGATTATTCAGGTTACCGTAGATACGACGAAGCGGAGATTTCGAACTTATGATTTTTTAAAAATTGCCTATTTCAGCCGTGAAATAAGCATACCTTTTTCCATTGGGCAAATTGAAGGTTACTTTGATGGATTCATCCCGGAACAATTTTGGAAGTTATATGCCCTGTATACTGCCATGAACATTTTCGGAACAATAACGTGGACTCTTCAAGTCATTCCGGAACAACTTGAATCTATGCTTGCCCGCATTCAAATCGTACTGGAAGATCATCAAAACTTCGAAAATATTGTCCCCGCTTGGTTCAAACCTTAAAATGCTATAAATCAAATAAGCACGGCTTCGGTATCCAATGATTGTCTGCGGAGCGAAGGGCCACCATGCTAATATCATCAGCATCCATTATCAAATACCACCGGTCTCTACTTTTCCTCTTGATCGCCGGGTAAAGTAGAGAACAAAAAAACCCGAAATCAATATGATTTCAAGGACAGTTATTATAAATGTAATGCGCGTAGAGGGACTTGAACCCCCACGGTTGCCCGCTAGATCCTAAGTCTAGTGCGTCTGCCAATTCCGCCATACGCGCACAAGGCATTCATAAATGGTGAGGCATGAAGGACTCGAACCTTCGACACCCTGATTAAAAGTCAGGTGCTCTACCAACTGAGCTAATGCCTCATACAAAAAAATGGCTGGGGATCTAGGAATCGAACCTAGGATGACGGAGTCAAAGTCCGTTGCCTTACCGCTTGGCGAATCCCCATTGGTGACCCGTAGGGGATTCGAACCCCTGTAGCCTCCGTGAAAGGGAGGTGTCTTAACCACTTGACCAACGGGCCTTATGTAGAATGAAAAAATCTGGAGCTCCCAACCGGATTCGAACCGGTGACCTCTTCCTTACCATGGAAGCACTCTACCTACTGAGCTATGGGAGCTGGCTCCCCGAGCAGGACTCGAACCTGCGACAACTCGATTAACAGTCGAGTGCTCTACCAACTGAGCTATCAGGGAATATAGATGCTTAAATGAACAGAGGTTATTCCCCTTAAGGATGACTCCTCAAAAGGCTTTATTCCCTGAAAACTGGATGCGAATCCAAACGAAGAAAGAAGGTACAGGGGCAATCTGCTTGGCGTTGGCCTTGCAGGGTGCTGGCCTGTTGTTGGTCATGTGGGTAAGCCCTCGACCGATTAGTATTCGTCAGCTCCATGCCTTGCGGCACTTCCACCTCGAACCTATCAACCTCGTCGTCTACAAGGGGTCTTACTAAATTGGGAAATCTCATCTTGAAGGGGGCTTCGCGCTTAGA
>DASWUO010000541.1:0-3465 GCA_036401615.1 Bacilli bacterium
AATGGGGACAATCCCCAGTGTGCTTATTGAAACGGCTTTTCTCTCTAATAAAGAAGATGCTAAATTGCTTGCCAGCCCGGCCTTTAGAACCAAGATGGCTGCCGGGATTGCCAAAGGGATTGACGCCTTTCAACCTCCAAACTTCTTGGATCTGACGGGGCATTGGGGACGAAAATTTATTATTAGCTTGAATGAACAAGGAATGCTCGAAGGAATGCCCATAAGCAACAATTTCTTCAAACCCAATCAACCTATAACAAGAGCAGAGTTTATGACCGTCATGGACAAGCTCTTTCCATTCTCTGCCCGTCTGGCCGCTGGAAATACAATTGATATCCCTGGGGAAGCGGATGGATTAACCGATCAGGCGGATTCTGCAGGGGAGGTTATACAGGAAGCTGAAGATGTTAAGTTTTTGTCTGAAGACATCTTGGGAGAAACGGATACAACAGAACAAGGCCACATCGTCCTTTCGGACAATGCAACCGAACTTACTGAAAACGAAAATCCTGTCATAGGTGAGGACCCTCAACCCACCCCGACCCCTGAGATTCACGCGCCTCAGGCAAGTCCTGTACCGGAGAGCATTGTATTCTCAGATTTGCTTAAATCGCATTGGGCTTACCAAACCTTAATCAACGGAGCTGTTCTAGGCTTTATGAGAGGTTATCCGGATGGAACAGTTCGGCCGGATCAGCCCATTACCCGAGCTGAGGTTGTTGTATTATTCAATAAAGTTTGGGATCGGGAAAATAGTCAGGCAGTTGAGGTTTCCGGTTTCACCCATTTTACGGATGTTCCGGCAAATTCATGGTTCGCCAAGTCAGTTAAGTTGCTGAACGAAGCTTCAGTAATTAAAGGAATAACAGAGGATACATTTAGCCCGGACCGAAAGATGACAAGGGCCGAAATGGCTGCCATGGTTGATAATTTCATGAAGAAGAACAAGTAATCCAATTATTGGATTGTGATTGTATTTAATACATGTTTTTCTGTTATCACATAATCCATCAGGGATGTTTGTGCTTGCCACAGCTGCCCGGCGGAAGCATTCTTCTTATAAGCTTCCAAAGACATGATGGCTGTATTAACAGCACTGTTCATCTTCTGGAAATCCGCTTTAATTTCGTCAGGCATCCCGCTGCTTGTTGCTGCTAACCAACTAGACCATGTTTGATGTTCCTTGACGATTAACTGGAATGAAGCCTGATCCAGCGGTGTAAGCCGGGATTCCTGAAGATGTGACAGAGATAGACTGCTAATTAGTCCTATTAGTTTATTTCCCTGTACAAAGTAGGACTGAACCGGCTCTGCAAAAGTTTCATTCCATTTGATCCGGCCTGCCACGGGCACTTCATAAGATTTAGTGAATATTTCCAAACCATTTTCTTTCAATAGGTAACCCAATAGAGCGGCATCATCCTTGGTTGTTGCGATGCCTGCATATACATAATATTTATCAGACGATTCGATTTGGGCAGCAAATCCTTGGTCTTTCAACTGTGACTGAGCTGCTTTTGCTCCCTCAAGGGTAGCAAATACACCATTCTGCAGGACATAATAAGTTTGTGAAGGAAGATTTATCGCCAGACTTCCTATGGTTGCTTTGTTGGGGGCTGCTGTCTCCTTCTGGACGGGGGCTCCTGCATCCTCTTTATTTGCTTCCGGAACAACATGAACTACATTTCCTTTGTCGGTTGTTACCTCAATGGGCTCATCGGAGAACATTGTTAACACCAGAAACCCAAAAATCACTCCAGTGATCACCGCACCTGCAATGGATGAAATAACTTTAAACCAAGGCGTTCCGGCGGACCGTTTGTAAGCCGGTTTGGTTTGTACCACATCATACCATGGGATTTGTTCATAAGAAGCCGGGTTGTGCTTGTACTCAAGCTCATCAAAGAGCTCCGGTATATAATTCATTCCAGGTTGGACGGCAATGGGTGTGGGTTTAGATTTGTTTTTATCTGCACCCCGAATAAGCTTCTCTAACTTAAGGGTTTCAAGATCAATCGGGCTGCTCCATGAACCAAAATCGGTTGTAAATTGATTTAGCGGCTCCTTGCCATAGAATACCTCAACTTCACTCTCTCTCTTTTGAATTTCGTCTCCATACAGAGGGACAACAGCACTTTTTTCTTGGTTTACTTCAAGTGGATTACTATGGTTTAGACCCTGATTAAATCGATATGTAATGGTTGCCTTGGTCATTCATCTCTCTCCCATTCCTATGATTCTATACCTAGAGTATGAGAGAAAGGTTGTAAATATGATTTTTAAAAATAGATTGGGCGGGTGACAAGTGAGAATATCAATTGGGGATCTCATCATCTCAGAGAATGTAACTGTAGCGGACAGGTTTATGACCAGATTGAAGGGATGGCTTGGGAAGAAATCGCTTAAAGCCAATGATGAAACATTGCTCATTGTGCCTTGTTCCTCTGTGCATACCTTTGGGATGCATTTCAAGATTGATGTTATATTTCTGGATGATAAAAATCTCATCCTTCATATGATTGAAAGTATGAAACCCAATAGAACAAGCGCGATTGTACCCAAAGCCAAGAAGGTGCTGGAATTGCCGGAAGGCCAAATAAGCCGCAGCAAGCTGCGGTTATTAGATCAAATCAGGTTTGAAGATTAGGTCATTTATTCCTGGTAACGGATTTTCAAAGCTTTGACCAATCCCTCTGCAGCCTTCCATATATCCCCGGCGCCCATGGTAATGACGAGGTCACCCCTCTGGACATGGCCGATTAAATATTCCTGCATTTCTTCTTTGGATGGGATGTATTTGACGTGGGTGTTGCTATTCTTCTTGATCAGTTCTACAAGCTTGAGCGAAGTAATTCCCTCAATTTGCTGTTCTCCGGCCGGAGAATAGATATCAATAATAATGACTTCATCAGCTTCGTGGAAAGCGCTGCTGAATTGTTCAAATAAATAAAATGTCCGGGTGTAGCGCTGCGGCTGGAATAAAGCGATAATTCTTTTGCCGGTAGCTTTAGCTGCACTGAGGGTAGCCCGGATTTCTGTAGGATGGTGGGCATAATCATCAATAACCAGAATATCATTCACTTCTCCAAGAACTTGGAATCTCCGTTTAGCCCCGCGAAATTCCTTGATGGCTTCAGCAATTTGTCCAAAGGATAACCCGGCTTCCAAACATATAATAAGTGTGGCCAAAGCATTATACACATTATGTTTGCCTGGTACAGAGAGCTCCATACGGCCTAAGTAAACCCCTCTATGTTTAACATCAAAGCTTACTTTCCGGTCCCCAAGCAGAATATTCTCTGCCAAGAAGTCCGCTCTGCTTTCAATGCCATAAGTGATAATATCGCTTTTTAATTGGGGCATTAACTCTTGCAGCGGCTCATCATCTAAACATAATATAGCCTTGCCCCCCTCTTTAACCTGACTTAAGAACTTGGCATAGGCTTTTTTTAGATTAGCAAAATC
>DASWUO010000542.1:0-8626 GCA_036401615.1 Bacilli bacterium
AACGGGTGCAGGCCTTATTGTTTTTATGAGTATTGGCTCGGTTAAGAAAGAAGACATACCGCATGTGGGAGAATATTATTATTTGATCCTGCCCGCAGTACTAGGTGCCATGGTAATGGCTTCCTCTGCCGACTTAATCACTTTGTTCATAGGTCTCGAGCTGCTAAGTATCACTTCTTATATTCTGGTAGGCATGCGTAAATACAATAAGGTTTCTAATGAAGCCGCATTTAAATACATTGTTATGGGCGGGATCTCCTCCGCATTCATTCTCTACGGCATGTCGTTTCTCTACGGCATGACGGGCAGCACGAATCTAGCACTGATCAAAACCGTATTATCTGAAAATTACGCCAGTTTCCCGGAATTGATCTATGTCAGCTTCTTTCTCATGTTGGCCGGGTTTGGCTTCAAAATCGCCGCCGCGCCTTTTCATACATGGGCACCCGATGTATACCAAGGAGCCTCTACTCCGATTACTGCCTTTCTCGCGGTTATTTCGAAGGCTGCCGGATTCGCCTTAATTTTCCGGTTAGTTTATAATGTGTTTTATGGTTTAGGTAATCCCGAGCTTCCTATCCATGATGACATCTTCTTCTCCATCACTGTTCTGGCCGCCGTTTCCATGATTATTGGGAATATCCTCGCATTAAAGCAAAGAAATGTAAAACGGTTGTTAGCTTACTCTGGTGTGGCTAATGCAGGGTATTTGCTTGTTCCTATAGGAACGGCCTTTGCTTATTCCAGCCATTCCGAGTTTATATTCTACATGATTGCGTATTTGTTTATGAACATTGGAACCTTTGCCGTGTTGATGGTCATTAGCCAATCGGCCATCCCTTCGGGAGAACATGAGGAATTAAACGGATTTGCCGGATTGTATTACCGTGCTCCGTTCACCGCCGTTGCCATGGTGCTCTTGATCCTTTCTCTTAGCGGGATTCCTGTATCGGGCGGCTTCTTCGGGAAGCTTTATATTCTTCTCGGGACGCTGCAAATTCAATTATATTGGCTTGCAGCCGTTATGATTGCGACAAGTGTGATATCATTCTATTATTACTTTGGCATCGTAAGGCAGATGTTTATGAGAAGAACGGAAATCTCGCAAGATCTCAAGATCAGCTATCCCTTAAGTATCACCATCTGGATCTGCGCATCGGCCAGTGTCCTGCTTGGAATATTCCCCCATAAGGTGATTGCTTATATTGAAGGGATTTTCAGCTTAACCCGCGACTTCTTTGTTTAGCTTGGAAATAACACACATTCAAGAAGGAAAACATCATGAGAAGAGCTAAACTCCTGCAAAGATTGACCCTATTTACCCTAACGATTTATCTAATTACAACCTTTATATACCAAGGGGATAGCCTGTCTGCCCTTGACCCCAAACATATTTCCGCATCACAGGAGCTTCCTGTTGAGGACCCTGATGGCGGGCCGGAAGGCGATTCCTGGATCATTAAGTGGAAGCAGGAGGCAGATCCGGCATTTCAGTCCCTGAGTGAGGTTCTCTCTGAAGATGTAACTTTTCGGATTTCTGTAGCCCGTCCTGCAGCAGGTAAGCTGGACAGGGGGCAATGGGTTCAACTGTGGCAATCCTCGCCTTATGTTGATTATATTCAGGAGAATCAAGCCGTTGAAGTTATGGCGTTATCTAACGACCCCCTAGTAGGAGAGCAGAAATATCTGAAACAGATTCATGCAGAAGAAGCTTGGGATGAAGCTAAGGTCAATCCTAACCTTATTATCGCCCTTGTCGACACGGGTGTGGATTTGAAGCATCCCGATCTGAAGGATAACTTGACTAAAGGGATTAACCTGATAGATAAAAAGAAAACCGCACAGGATGATAATGGTCACGGAACGAATGTAGCGGGGGTTTTAGCGGCGGCCGGTAACAATAATTTAGGAATTACCGGGCTGGTGTGGAATACCAACATCATGCCGATTAAAGCGCTTGAGGCGAGTGGCCGGGGCGATGAGGATAAACTTGGTGCGGGGATTCGTTATGCTGTAGACCACGGTGCTAAAATTATTGTCTTATCTGTGGGGTTATATCGCTATTCTCCCTACATGGAAGAAGTAGTCAACTATGCCGAGCAGCACGATGTGCTGCTTATTTCCGCTACCGGTAATGACGGCAAGGATGTTAAGTATCCTGCAGGATACCCAACTGTGGTAGCCGTGGGGGGAGCTACCCCTCTTAATAAGGTGGATCCCCACTCCAATTATGGGCCGGAGGTCGATATCGTCGCACCGTGGAATGTATATACTACTGCTCTTGGGGGAGGTTATGCCAGAAATGAAGGCACCTCCATGGCAGCACCGCAGGTTGCCGCTGCCGCTGCCTTAATCTGGTCCAAATATAGCGAAATGAAGCCCTACCAAATCCGCAGCTTGCTTCGTCAAACAGCGGACGATATCGAAGTCAAAGGCTGGGATCCCTATACTGGTTATGGATTATTGAGAATAGATCGTGCTTTAAAGGAAGTCTACAAAGAGGATATATATGAAAACAATGACCGCAGGGATTTGGCCAAGCCATTGCCTGTGGATTCGATGATTACAGCCGATTTCAGCAGCGGGACAGACCACGATTGGTTTGTTCTGAATTCCCCGTATAACGGAAAGGTCGTTATTCAATTAGTGAGTAATGACACAACGGAGGAAGAGATACAATTAACTTATTCTTCCCCTGCGCAAGCTGCAGGGAAACTTTACAGTAACCGCCCGGTGCAAACCATTCAATTTCAGGTTTCTAAAGGACTTGGCTTTATTAAATTAAACCTTGTCAACTCCAAGCTGGATAAGCCGTTTAAATATAAAATGACCATTAAATTTAATATGAACCCCGATGATTTTGAGGACAATGACCGCGAATTTAAGGCTTTTGCCATGACAGCGCGAAACCAAACGATAAAAGGAACCTTTCATCAAATCAACGATCAAGACTGGTTCATGCTGGCCGTAACAAATCCCGGCACCGTTCGGTTGAAGCTGACTTCGAATACATTAAGAATGGACCTTGCACTAATCATTCAGAAGAAAGGGCAAGAATCGCAGCTTATTGATTTGGGAGACGAAGGAGAAACCGAATATTCTCCCCTGATCGACGTAGCTCCCGGCGACTTCTATATTGGGATTCACAATGCCGTTTCATCAAACGCTCCTCCGGTTACTGGCGAATATACATTAAATATTACATACAACACGAAATATACCGATCCCAACGAACCTAACAATAAATCTTATCAGGCGAGTTCCGTGGTAATTGATGCCGTGTATACAGGCGTAATAGATAAAATTGAAGATGAAGACTGGTTCTCATTCAGTATAAATAGTGAAAGCTTAGTAAATTTTACATTAAGTCATATTCCCTTGGATCGGGTCATGTCGTTAACACTCAACAACTACACCCAGAAAAGGATCTCTATCGATGTAAACAAGGTTGGGGAATCCACGCTGAAGCTGCAGAGGGTGCTGGCTAAAGGCACGTATTTTGTAAGGATGTCGGCAAATCAAGCTTTCGAACACCAGTTATACAAATTCATGGTAGCTGCAGATATATTAATTGCAGGGTATATTGATATAGCCGGCCATTGGGCCCAAGCATCCATTGTTAACCTCACCAATAATAAGGTAATAAGCGGATATGAGAACTATTTGTTCCGCCCGAATAAGAGTGTTACCCGAGCTGAAGCAGCCGTGATGTTAGTTAAAGCCTTCAATTTTACAGAAGCCAAGGGGAATGAATTTTCAGATGTAGCCCCTAATCATTGGGCGTACAGTTTTATCGACAAAGCAAGATCAGCGGGTGTGATTAGCGGTTACACTAACGGAACATTTAAGCCGGATCAACCCGTATCCAGGGTAGAAATGGCCAGCATGCTGGCCAATGCGTTAAAGCTCAAAGGGACAGCCGGCAATTTAGCACCCTTCCCAGATATTTCACCGACTCATTGGGCAGCCAAGGTGCTGAGGCGGATGAAGGCCGAAAGATATATTTCCGGTTATGCCGACGGCAGCTTCCGTCCGGAAAGTCTTGCCACTCGAGCAGAAATGGCAGAAATCATTTCCAAAGCTATAAGGAGGCCGTCCTAATGGAGAGCCCGTCTAATCTTTATTATTCAGTTGGCGTCATGGGGTTGATCTATCTCGTTGTAGTTTTGGCCTGTATTGTACTCTCTTGGTGGGCTTTGCAAGTTTTTCGTTTTGATGTGCTGTGCAGGGATCCTAAGGGAGTTCAAGCGAAGCTGCTGCAAATTTTACTTTCCATTGCCATAGGATATCAGGCCGCTAAGTTTATAATGGATTATATTCAATGGTCCTTGCAGCTGAAATGGATGTTTGGTTAATGGAAAGTTGGAATAACATCCCCTCTATTGGTCAACAATGGATACTAGAACACGATTTAGAAAAATAAATATAAGGCCACCGTACAAAAATGAAAACTCCTTACGAACTATTTACGGGGTCCTTATAGTTACAGGAACATTAATTTTAAAATATAGCGCGGAGGGACTTTTGATGAGCAAGATTATTGTCCGCGGTGGCAACCGGTTAAGCGGCAGTGTAAAGATAAGCGGAGCAAAAAACGCAGTCCTTCCTATTATTGCAGCATCCATATTAGGGTCAGAAGGAGAAAGTGTCATCCATGATGCGCCTCCTCTGGATGATGTGATTACCATAAGCAAGGTTCTCGTTTCTTTAGGTATCGGCATTCATTATAAGAACGACATTATTCGAATAAATGCGGAGAATTTAACCTCATTCGAGGCGCCTTATGAACTTGTTCGCAAAATGAGAGCCTCCTTCTTAGTCATGGGTCCATTGCTGGCTCGTGTGGGCCATGCCCGGATTGCACTTCCCGGTGGATGTGCTATTGGAACACGGCCGATCGATCAGCATCTGAAGGGGTTTGAAGCTATGGGAGCAGAAATCGGCTTAGGCCAAGGATTTATAGAAGCCAGAGTCCAGGGCAGGCTGCAAGGGGCTAAAATTTATTTGGATGTCGCGAGTGTTGGGGCAACAGAGAATATCATGATGGCAGCAACCCTTGCAGAAGGTACGACTTTTATTGAAAATGCGGCAAAGGAACCGGAAATTGTAGATCTATCCAATTATCTAACGTCCATGGGGGCCAAAATTCGCGGAGCCGGAACAGACATCATTCGTATTGAAGGGGTAGATAAGCTTCATGGAGTGGTACATACGGTCATCCCGGATCGGATTGAAGCGGGAACCTACATGATTGCTGCAGCCATTACAGGCGGAGATGTGTTTATTGAGGGAGCGATTGCTGATCATTTAACCCCCATCACCTCCAAATTGCAGGAAATGGGTGTAACCGTTGAAGAGTATGAATCAGGCATCCATGTTAGTGTTCGTCAGCCGCTGCATTCCGTGGATTTGAAAACATTGCCGTATCCTGGATTTCCAACAGATATGCAATCCCAGATGATGGCTCTGCTTATGGTTACCGAGGGAACCAGCATCGTGACCGAAACCGTATTCGAAAATCGCTTTATGCATGTGACGGAATTTAATAATATGAATGCTCAAATCAAAGTAGATGGCCGAACAGCGGTAATCAGCGGGCAAACCCAATTATTCGGCGCCAAAGTCAAAGCAACAGACCTCCGTGCAGGGGCAGGGTTGATTCTGGCCGCATTGGCCGCGGAAGGCGAAACCGAGATCTCGGGTCTATCGCACATTGACCGAGGGTATGTTAACATCACCTCCAAGATGAAGGCATTAGGTGCGGATATCTCAAGAGTGGAACCCGAAGGATTGGACATGAAGGGCACAGAGTCTTATAAAAGTCAGAACAATAAGGAAGTATTTATCGTTCAACCTACCTTGGCCTAATGACCTGTAATCAAACTTCCACGAACAACTTGTATAAGATGTTTAGTTTATATAAGGTCCCAAATGGCTTTTATCCTGATTTTCCCTCATTATTTATTAATATAGGGTCTTTTTTGGCACTTATTGTTAGAGAATGAGTAAAGAAAAGGGTTTTTATAATATGTAAGGTCTGTCTTGGACCCTATATCCCTATTCAAGAAGTTTATTCAACAGTTAGGGTCCTTTTCGGACCGTATTTCTTAACTAAGACCAACTCTCTTCCTGCAAATGGATTGTTCTATCTATTCACCTGTTTTCATATGATGTTGAAGTGCTAGTTTTTCATAATCATAGCTATCGGCGAACGGGGGACTTATCAATGAAGGCCTTGCACGGCAAAGGGAAGGGAACGTTACTAACCATCGCCCTATGGGTTTCGTTACTCATGGTTTTTACTATACTGATTCCAAGTATTCTAGTAACCCAATTTCAAGGGAACCGCGATCCTATTATGCATATTAAACCTAAAGTTGACTTGCTCATAGATGAAAAGCCCTCTTTGTTGATCCCGGTTTACCTTACGCAAGACCGGAAAATCCAGAGCTTGCCGCTTGAATATTATGTAAGAGGTGTGGTGGCCGCGGAAATGCCCATAGAATTTGAATTGGAGGCGCTAAAGGCTCAGGCGGTTGCCGCCAGGACTTACATCGTAAGAAGGGCTTTACAACAAGATTTCAGCAATGTTCCGGTATTGGGAGCTTGGGTTACGGATACAGTGACGCATCAAGCTTACTTATCGGTCGAAGAGTTGAAACGGAAATGGGGGCTTTTGAAATATGCGGTGTATATGGAGAAGCTAAATCAGGCAGTGAATGAAACCAAAGATATCATCATAACTTACCAAGGCGAACCTATCGTGGCTACTTTCTTCTCCACCAGCAACGGGTATACCGAAAATTCAGAGGAGTATTGGAATGAATATATTCCTTACCTCAGAAGTGTGCCCAGTCTATGGGATACCCAAATTTCCCCTAAATACAGGGAGACCGTCAGTTATCCTTATGATGATTTTCTGGTTAAATTCGGTATAAAACCGGCATTCACTCTACCGGTAAGCACAGGTAATGCTATGATACAGGTACTCTCCACTACGGAAGGCCGCAGAATCAAACAGGTTAGGATCGGCAACAAAACCTTCTCGGGACGCGAAGTCAGGGAGAGGTTGTCCCTGAAATCCTCGCAATTCAGTTGGACGATTAAGGATAGACAAATTTATATCACGACTTATGGTTATGGCCACGGAGTAGGCATGAGTCAGTGGGGCGCCAATGGTATGGCGATGGAAGGCAACACTTACACGGATATCCTAAGCTATTATTATAAAGGAGTACAATTAGAGTCTTTCAAACCTGATCCGATATTATAGTAAAATATTTCAAGCATTCAGGTATAAAAGCGAACCTTCTGGAAACAATGGTTGGTGAGGTGATATAACTATGAATGATCAAAAAAGTCAAATTCCACGGAATCAAGTTCACAAACAAGAGGATGCTCCTAAATCCACAGAGGCAGCAATGGCGAATAAGCCTTCTTCTTGGAAAAGATTGCTTGCGAAGAAATGGGTTTTCCCAGCTACGTATATCATAGCGGCAGCAATCATCTTAAGTTTAATGTGGGTATATCAGGATTCGGGAACCAAAAATTTATCAGAGCAAGATCCGGGCCTAAATATTGTCAATGAAAACCCCGGCCTATCTGGTATAATCAACGGCCTCGATGAAGCTTTACCTGTAACCGTGCCTGCAGAATCTATGAATTGGCCGGTAGAGAACCGCAGCGAAGTTGAAGTAGCCATGCCTTTCTATGAGAGCACCGGCACGAATGAAGAAAAGCTGGAAGCCATGATTGAGTATGGCAACACCCTCATGCCGAATACGGGCATCTCTTTAGCCAGAGAAGACAACCTGACCTTTAATGTCCAGGCGGCCATGAGCGGAAAAGTCACTAGAGTTGAGAATGTGCCTTTGATTGGAAATCTGGTCGAAATCACACATGACAACGGGTTAAAGACGATTTATGAGAGCTTGGACGACGTAATTGTCACGAAAGACTCGGATGTGAAGCAGGGCGATATCATCGCCAAAGCCGGACGAAATGAATTGGAAAAAGCGTTAGGCATTCATCTTCACTTCGAGGTACGGCAGGATGATATCCTGATCAACCCGGAAACTTTTATCAAGCCGTAATGGAATCGTGGTTTTAAAAAAAAGCAAATCGAGGAAGCAGCGGATGGATCATCTGCTGTTTTCTCCTTGTTTCAGGGGGAAAATGAAGCCCAAAACATCTAAAATACTTGTCCCTAAAAATAAAGTTGGGCAAAAAAGCTTGTCATGCTTGGAAACAAAGAATATATAAGCCTTGCCCTCATATAATGTACCAAACTAACTCGAGTAGGGAGGCGAGGGCTTGCACGATTACATTAAAGAAAGAACCATTAAAATCGGGTGCTGTATCGTTGAAACCAAAAACACGGTTCGAACGATTGCTAAGGAATTTGGCGTCTCGAAAAGTACGGTGCATAAGGATTTAACGGAAAGGCTGCCGGAAATTAACCCGGATTTGGCGAATCAGGTCAAGACCATATTGGAATACCACAAATCCATACGACATTTAAGGGGAGGAGAAGCAACAAAGATCAAGTATAAGAAAACAAGGCAGCGCATAACCGAACCCATCTTGTCCATTCGCTGGTAGCTATTTCGAAAACGGCCTATATGAT
>DASWUO010000543.1:0-6471 GCA_036401615.1 Bacilli bacterium
TGCCAAACGTGTTATTCCTACAGAAGCGCAAATGCGAAAGTATCGATCTGAACTGAGGGTGTTGCTGTAAGTACGATATGATATAACGCAGAAAAAAACTTACCGTTATTTATGATAGGGTTCACCGCTTATCCTATAAACTTGAAGCACCTCTCTTTCCTTTACTGGAAGAAGAGGCGCTTTTTTTTTCTTCTGCCAAGAACCCGCTGCCCATCCTCTACAAATTTGGACTTCTTCCACAGGGACAACTGTCGTGCCGACGAGAGCACACTTCTAATATAGTAATACTACACAAGAAAGGGAGGCGACCGACGTGCCGCAGCAGAGAAGAACCGCCAAGCAGCTCCAGAAGCGCCGACCGGTTAAACTTATCAAACTTTCAGCCGTAAAAATCCGCAATTCCCCAACCCCGGTAGTTTCCGTGGTCATTCCGGTGGTCAATGAAAGAAGAACAATGGCAAGGGTTATTCAGCAGGCGGCAAGAGTTCACCAGCAAACGGAGGTCATTGTTGTCTCCAATGGGTCAACAGATGGTACCATGCAGCTGGCTCAGAGGATGGGAGCAAGGGTGATCATATATGAAAGTCCCCTGGGTCATGATGTGGGAAGAACCATTGGGGCAAGGGAGGCCAAAGGAGACATCATCCTGTTTACAGATGGCGACATTGTTATTCCTGCCAGGGATTTAAAGCCGCTGGTTCAAGCTATTGCGCAAGGAGGGGATGTCGCTTTGAACAATTATTCCGGCCCGACGAACAAAAGGCATGTCCATAGTGTTGTGCTGGCCAAACATGCCTTGAATATTGCCATGTCCCGCGCTGATTTAAGAGGGGCATCCATGACGGCTATTCCCCATGCCATTTCCAGAAAGGCGTTGAATGAAATCGGCGCAGAGCATTTGACAGTTCCTCCTATGGCCTTGGCCATAGCCATTCATAAAGGGTTGCTTGTCCGCACTGTGAATTACATTGATGTGGGGTGGAGAAACCCGCGCAAGAGAGTAAGAACCAGAACAGATCCGTTGGAACAATTAATAGTAGGAGATCATCTGGAGGCTATTCATTGTTTTGTTGGCATGTCAAACGAACGGGGCTGTTTTCCAGACTTAAGCCGGGCCAGAGATATGGTGACATGATGGAAAATAGAAAAAGAAAAAGAGGCAGATTTATTAAAAGAACAGCGGGTAAGGGCTTTAGGCGAACGCGTGCTGCAGGCATTGGGATTAGGCGTAAGAATAGACACGGAGTTGGGCGTAAGGGTAAATTTGGGATTAAACGATTTATCCGCAGGTTTCGGGAGAACCCGCACGCGAAACAAGAATTGACTTTAGTTGCGAACCCGGCTGCACAGACTGTTGCAGCCATCGTCACCCTGATGAACGAAGAACAATCCATCACAGCTGTCCTTGACCAGCTTCAGCGTCTTCCTCTTCATGAAATCGTAGTAGTCATAAACGGATCTACGGACGAAAGCTTTTACAAGGCAAGAAAATATGCCAATGCCACGATAATACATTACCCTCAACCATTGGGTTACGATGTTGGCCGGGCCGTTGGAGCCAAGATGGCCCAGTCTGACATTCTTCTCTTTGTAGATGGAGATATCCCGATTCCCGCTGAAAGACTGGTTCCCTTTGTGCATGCCATCGCCAAGGGAATGGATGTTGCCTTGAATGATATATCTCCCTATGTCGGCCTATTCCATCGCCGGGATCATGTCTCCATTATAAAGGAGTTTACTAACAGATCATTGGGGAGACCCGATCTTGGGATCAATTCCCTTACGGCAGTACCCCATGCGCTTTCCCGAAGAGCTTTGGATATTATAGGCTTCAGCAACCTGATGGTGCCCCCAAAAGCGCAGGCGTCCGCCATTCTTCAAGGCTTGAAAATCAGCATGCCGGCAAGTATAGATGTCATTACCCGTAATCGGATGAGGGGGCATAACGTTGGTATGTCCAATCCCGTTTCGGAGATGATTGTGGGCGATCATATTGAAGCATTAAACATGGCGATGGCCGCAGGTGGTGAACGCCTATCTTGTATAGATACCTTAAGAAAGAGATGGCTGGCCGGGGGGTAAAGAACAAATGGAAATGACCAGTATCATTATTGCCAATTATAACGGCGGCGCATGGCTGAAGGATTGCATTTACGCCATTAGACAGCATACGTTTTCCCCTTATGAATTAATTGTAGTAGATAACGGCTCTAACGATAATACTTTGGATTATTGTTTGCAGGAGGACGTTATCTTAATTTCACTTTCCGAAAATGAGGGGTTTCCCAAGGCGTGCAATAGGGGACTTCGGCTGGCCAGAGGCAATGCCATATTGCTGCTGAACAACGATGTCCTTGTAGCCGAGGGCTGGTTATCCGGCATGCTGAGCTGCCTCTACAGCCATACAGATATAGGCATTGTCGGCCCTGTAACGAATTATGCAAGCGGAAAACAGCAGATCGACATACCATACACCAATTTAAGGGAAATGGCGGAGCATTTCTCCCGGCTAAAGCAAGGTAATTGGCAGCAGGTGGAGCGTCTTGTGGGATTTTGTTATTTATTCAAAAGAGAGCTATTGAATCAAATCGGGCTGCTGGATGAACGGTTTTCCCCCGGACATTATGAAGACGATGATTATTGTTACAGGGCGCGGCAAGCCGGCTACCGATTATTCATGGCTTGCGATGTATTTGTGTATCATCACGGCAGCTATAGCTTTAACAAAGAAAATGAAGAGAAGGTAAAGGAGCTCATCGCCCTAAACCACCAAAAATTTATCGATAAATGGGGAGTCGACCCGCACATCTTTATTTAAGACGAAACCGATTGAAGGAGGTTTTCCATGAAAGGCGTCATACTTGCCGCGGGCAAGGGTACCCGTCTGCTGCCCATGACAGCAATAATAAACAAGCATCTGCTGCCCGCCGGCAAATTTCCCGTGATCTATTATGCCGTTAGGAAATTACGCGATGCGGGGATTCTCGATATTCTTATCGTCATCGGCAAACATTCAGCAGGAGCATTTCTTGATTTTCTCGGCAGCGGAAATGAATTTGGCGTGAAGATCACTTATAAAGTTCAGGAAGAATCCGGAGGAGTTGCCCATGCCTTGGCACTAGCCAGGGATTTTGTCGGAAAGAAGGAAAAGTTTGTTGTCCTTCTTGGAGATAATCTCTTTGAAGACTCTCTTGCGGGTTATGTTGAACAATTCAAAAAACAAAAAGACGGCGCAATGGTATTGCTTAAAGAGGTCAAGGACCCATGGAGGTTTGGCGTGCCCATATTAGTCGACAGCCAGATCATCTGGATTGAAGAAAAACCGACCCATCCTAAATCGCCATATTGTGTTGCGGGAATTTACATGTATAGTGGCAATGTGTTTGATATTATTTCCGGAATCAACCCATCAAACAGAGGAGAATTGGAGATAACGGATGTTAATAATGTCTATGCTGCGGAAGGAAAACTTAACTTTAACCTGCTAAACGGCTGGTGGACGGACGCCGGAACCTTTGATTCACTTTATGAAGCCGTCGGGCGTTTGCTGAATTCGCCGGGTGATGGCAAGTGAGACTATTGGTTACCGGAGGAATGGGGTTTATCGGAAGTAATTTTATCTTGCTGATGCTCGAAAAATATCATGACCTGTCCATTGTTAACTTGGATTTGCTGACTTACGCCGGGAATAAGGAAAATTTAGCGCATGTGGCAAATGAATCAAACTATTCATTCGTTCATGGAGATATTGCCGACGGGGGATTGCTTGATCAAATCATGAAGGAAGGGATCGATGCTGTCATTCATTTTGCAGCTGAATCCCATGTAGATCGGAGTATTAAAGAGCCCGGCCTGTTCTTGAGAACTAATGCAGCGGGAACCTTGCATCTACTGGATGCAGCCCGGCGGCATGCTATAAAGAGGTTCATCCAAATTTCCACCGATGAGGTCTACGGATCGCTCGGACCAGGCGGCTTTTTCACAGAAGAAACCTGCCTGTCCCCTAACAGCCCTTATGCAGCCAGCAAGGCTGGCGCTGATTTCATGGCCTGTTCCTATTATAGAACTTATGGGCTGCCTGTGATCATTACCCGCTGTTCGAATAATTATGGGCCGCGGCAGCATCTGGAAAAGTTCATTCCACTCCTTACAACAAACGCTTTACTTGACAGGAAAATTCCGATTTACGGAGACGGCCGCCACATTCGGGATTGGTTGTTTGTGGAAGATCATTGCCATGCTATTGATTGTGTCTTACGCAAGGGCCAACCTGGGGAAATTTACAATATTGGCGGAAATCAGGAGTATGCGAATGTAGATATCGCCCGCCGTATTCTGGGGGAGTTGGGAAAACCCCAATCACTGCTTGAGTTTGTTGAAGACCGTCCCGGACATGACCAAAGATATGCCATGGATGCTTCGAAAATCCATAAAGAACTGGGATGGCGCGCGGCATTTACGTTTGATCAGGGACTTCGCCGCACTTTAGATTGGTATATGAAGGTAACAGGCGGGGGATCCCATTGAAAATTCTGATTACAGGCGCGGCAGGACAATTGGGCTCTGATTTAACAAGAGTTTTACAAGCTGACCATGAGTTGTTTGCCCTGTCGAAGACCGAACTAAACGTAGTGGACGCCGATCAAGTCTTCGCAGCAGTTCACCATGCCAGACCCGAGGTCATTCTTCATGCGGCTGCTTACACGAAGGTTGATTTGGCAGAGACAGATAGTGAAATGGCCTACCGTGTGAATGCAATAGGTACGCGAAACGTGGCTGTTGCTGCCCAGACGGTCAAAGCCAAGATGGTCTATATCAGCACCGATTATGTGTTTGATGGACACAAAGGCGAACCTTATCACGAGTTTGACGAGACCTCCCCTCTTAATATATATGGGCGCTCTAAGCTTGCCGGGGAACAATTTGTTAAGGCGTTCAGCGATACGTTTTTTATTGTGCGGACCTCCTGGCTTTATGGCCGTAACGGCAGCAACTATGTGAACAACATGATCGCCCGCTCACTGGGGCAAGAACCTGTTTCCGCAGCATGCGATCAAGTGGGTTCACCTACGTATACTTTGGATTTGGCCGTGTTTATAGGCCATCTAATCCGGACGAAAAAATATGGCTGTTATCATGTTTCGAACAGCGGCTGCTGCTCCAGATACGATTTTACGAAAGAAATCTTCCAAGCGATCCATATGAACCATATTATCCTTCATCCTGTCCGTGCAGTTGACTTCAATCTGCCGGCCGCAAGACCGCTGAATTCGGCATTGGATTCGCTGGCCATTCGGCTTAACGGGCTTCCAGTGCTCCGCGATTGGAAATCCGCGCTTCATGCCTACGTAAATACGCTTTAGGAGGCTGGCGATTTGAAGAAAAGAAGAAGATTCTCAGCTAGAAGGCTCCGATTGAATACCGGGAGGGTCAAGGGCTGGGAAGATGGGCACCGGAAGGGCTGGACCTACGGTTATTATAAAGGGCAATGCGCGGCGGTTATGCAGAACATTCCTCCCCCTGACAGCAGTCAACTGTTCGATATTAGGGTGTTATATGTCTCAGCAGGCATTGGGGTTCCTTACTTGGCTATTGATCAGTCTGTCATAGAAGGATTTACGGGTCTGGTAAGGGAAATAGCCGCCATCCTACCGGGAGATCATGTTGTGCCCTATGCGGCTGAATTTCAACCAGATCTGGTTGTAGTCTTAAACGGACTTAACTTCTCCGTAGAGCATGTCGGCGCGATCCGGGCCATGGGCATCAAAACAGCGATATGGTTTGTCGATGATCCCTATTACACCGACTGGACTGAGTCCATTGCCCCGCATTATGATTATGTCTTTACTTTGGAGTTAAGCTGTGTTGCCTTCTATCAGGAGCTTGGGTGCCAGTTAGTTCATTATTTGCCTTTGGGGGTGAATCCAGGTTTATTTTACCCCAAACGATCGGATACGTCCTTCCATAGAGAGATTTGTTTTATCGGTGTGGCCTATGTGAACCGGGTGCAATTATTCGATCAAGTGGCTGCCTTTCTGGCGAAAAAAGAACTGTTGATTTCTGGTTGGTGGTGGGATCGTTTATCCCATTATTCGCTGCTGGCCAAACAAATTCAGCTTGGGACTTGGTTATCTTCCGAGGAAACGGCGAGTTATTATAACGGCGGACGTATTGTCCTCAATAATCATCGCTCCCATGACGACGAATCTTACAATAAGAACAGCCGCAAACTGCCGGCGCTTTCCGTCAATCCCAGAACATTCGAAATAGCAGGCTGCGGCGCCTTTCAGCTGACCGATATTCGCCAGGATTTGGGGAGCTATTACGTTCCCGGACAAGAGATTGCCACCTATTCATCGGCGGAGGAACTGATGGACAAAATCTCCTACTACTTGGATCATGAGGATGAACGGAGAGAAATTGCCTTGGCGGGACTTTATAGAACGATGAAAGATCACACCTACCGAAAAC